>NZ_JBXAHA010000001.1:0-204416 GCF_058794615.1 Cupriavidus sp. GW823-FHT07A04 | reverse complement strand
GGTATGCCCCCCCCCCCCCCCCCCCCCCCCCCCGCCGACAGTACCCCACAGGCCGGTGGCATTGGCCTGGCGGGCTGGCGCCCATGTAGAATTGCGGCCATTCAAGGAGAATCCCCATGAGTCGCATCAGCCTCACCCGCTACCTGGTCGAGGAGCAGCGCAAGCACAACACGATCGAGCCCGAACTGCGGCTCCTGATCGAAGTGGTGGCGCGCGCCTGCAAGGCCATTTCCAACTCCGTGAGCAAGGGCGCCCTCGCCGGCATCCTCGGCTCGGCCGGCACCGGCAACGTGCAAGGCGAGACCCAGCAAAAGCTGGATGTGATCGCCAACGAAGTCCTGCTCGACGCCAATGAATGGGGCGGCCACCTCGCCGCCATGGCGTCCGAGGAAATGGACAGTTTTTACGAGATCCCGAACCGCTATCCCAAGGGCGAATACCTGCTGCTGTTCGACCCGCTCGACGGCTCGTCCAACATCGACGTGAACGTGTCGATCGGCACCATCTTCTCGGTGCTGCACATGCCCAAGCCGGGCCAGACCGTCACTGAAGCCGACTTCATGCAGGCCGGCAGCCGCCAGGTCGCCGCCGGCTACGCCGTGTACGGCCCGCAGACCACGCTGGTGCTGACCGTTGGCAACGGCGTGCACATGTTCACGCTGGACCGCGAGGCCGGCAGCTTCGTGCTGACGCAGTCGGACGTGATGATCCCGGAAGACACCAAGGAATTCGCGATCAACATGTCCAACATGCGCCACTGGGCCCCGCCCGTGCGTCGCTATATCGACGAATGCCTGGCCGGCGACGAAGGCCCGCGCGGCAAGAACTTCAACATGCGCTGGATCGCCTCGATGGTGGCCGACGTGCACCGCATCCTCACGCGCGGCGGCATCTTCATGTACCCGTGGGACAAGCGCGAACCGGAGAAACCCGGCAAGCTGCGCCTGATGTATGAAGCCAACCCCATGGCCATGCTGATCGAGCAGGCCGGCGGCGCGGCCACCAATGGCCATGAGCGCATTCTCGACATCCAGCCGGAAAAGCTGCACCAGCGCGTGTCGGTGATCCTCGGCTCGAAGAACGAAGTGGAACGCGCAACCCGCTACCACCAGGAAGAGAAAGCGGCCGGCTGATCGCTGGCGGCTTCATCGACGAAAAAGGGACGCCGCGGCGTCCCTTTCTCTATTGCGTCTATCGCGCCCGTGCGGCAACGTTGAGCGGCGGCCAGGGCGTAGCGGACGCGCCCAGTACCGGCTTCGTCGACAATGCGTAGGCGCCGTTCTCGGTGAAGGCCCAGAGGATATTGCGGTCGTACTCGGTGTAGATCGCGAATACGCCTTTGCCGGCGCGGCCCGCGAGGCGCGCCGGCGGTAAACCTCAATATAGCGGCACCGGTGCCCACCCTATAATCGGCGCATGGTCTTCCGCCCCACCAGGCGGTCAAAGCAATGTGCCTCATGTCCAGCCGTCCCACCGTTACCTTGAGCGACGTGATGCTGCGCCGCCTCAAGCTCAAGCCCCTGTTGATCTTCGATCGCGTGCTGCAGTCCGGCTCCATCGTGCGGGCAGCGCGTGAGCTGAGCCTGACCCAGCCCGCCGTCACCAAGGCGATCCAGGAGCTGGAAGAAGACCTCGAAGTCCCCCTGTTCGAGCGCACCAACCGCGGCGTGGTGCCGACCAGCTACGGCCTGCTGCTGGGCGAGCGCGTGAAGTCGGTCATCGCCGAGCTGCGCTACCTCACCGACGAGCTCAACAGCTTCCGCTCGGGCGACACCGGCAACGTCATCGTCGGCACGCTGATCTCCGCCTCGGCCCGGCTGCTGCCGCGCACCATCGCGCTGATGAAAACGCGCCGCCCCGGCATCCTGGTGACGGTGCGCGAAGCCCCCACCGACCGTCTCTTCCCCGCCCTTGCCACCGGCGAGCTCGATCTGGTCATCGGCCGCCTGCCGGAGAGCGATCTGCCGCTCGCCCGCATGTTCGCGCTCACGCACACCGCGCTGTACGACACCGCGATGTGCGTGGTGGTGGCACGCGACAACCCGCTGGCGATCAGCGCCGGCCTGCGCCTGGCCGAACTGGCCGCGCATCCGTGGATCCTCCCGCTGAACGAATCTCCCGCGCGCCTGGCCGCCGAGCGCCTGTTCCTCGACGCCGGCCTGCAGGTGCCCGCCAACCTGGTGGAGTCGCTCTCGCTGCTGACCAATATCGGCCTGATGCAGGATCTCGGCGCCATCGGCCTGATGGCGCGCGACGTGGCCGATCATTTCGTGCGCCTCGGGCTGCTGGCCATCCTTGACCTGGGCGATATCGGGCGCTTTGGCACCATCGGCTATTCGGTGCGCACGGACCGCGCGCCGGCACCCGCCGCCGCGCATTTCATCGCCTGCCTGCGCGAAGCCGCCGCACTGCCGCCAGAGCGCTGAGCACTCCGAAGCCGGCCACCCTGGCCCCTTCCAGACATGCCATTTTGGAATACCAGGGGCCGTCTTCTTCATTATGCAAGGCCGGGGGGCGCTCCATATACTGGTCCTCGCTGCGCACCCTTCCCCCACCCCGCGCAGCACGGAGACCAACCCGTGCCCAAGCAAAACATTCCACTCATCCGGCACTACATCGACGGCGAGTTCGTCGCCAGCGCCGGCACTTTTCCCGACACCTGCCCGGTGGACGGCCACCTTGTCGCCAACGTGTGCGAAGCCGATGCGGCGCTCGTGGACCGCGCCGTGCAAGCCGCGCGGCGCGCGCTGCAAGGCCCCTGGGGACAACTCGACGTACAACAGCGCGCGGCGCTGCTGCACCGCATCGCCGACGGCATCGAAGCCCGCTTCGACGCGTTCGTGGCCGCCGAGGTGGAAGACACCGGCCGCCCCGAGCACCAGGCCCGCACGCTGGACGTAGCGCGCGCCGTCGCCAACTTTCGCACCTTCGCCGACCTCGCCAAGACCGCCGGCAACGAACTGTACGAGACGCCCACGGCGGATGGCGCGGGCGCGCTCAACTACACGGTGCGCAAGCCCGTGGGCGTGGTCGGCATCATCTCGCCGTGGAACCTGCCGCTGCTGCTGCTGACCTGGAAGGTCGCGCCCGCGCTCGCGTGCGGCAACACCGTGGTGGCCAAGCCATCGGAAGAGACCCCGGCCTCGGCCGCGCTGCTGGCCGAGGTCATCCACCAGGCCGGCGTGCCGCACGGCGTGTTCAACCTGCTGCACGGCTTCGGCGGCGGCTCCACCGGCGAGTTCCTCACCCGCCACGACGGCATCGACGCCATCACGTTCACGGGCGAGTCCAGGACCGGCAGCACCATCATGCGTGCGGTGGCCGACGGCGTGAAGGAAATCTCCTTCGAGCTCGGCGGCAAGAACGCCGCGGTTGTGTTCGCCGACGCCGATTTCGACGCCGCGGTGGCGGGCGTGCTGCGCTCGTCCTTTACCAACGCCGGCCAGGTTTGCCTGTGCTCCGAGCGCGTATTTGTCGAGCGGCCGATCTTCGATGCCTTCGTGGCGGCGCTCAAGGCGCGCACGCAGGCGCTCAAGCTCGGCTACCCCGGCGACGATGGCGTGGACATGGGCCCGTTGATCTCGCGCGGCCACCGCGACAAGGTGGAGTCGTATTTCCGCCTCGCGGTGGAAGAAGGCGCCACCGTGGTCTGCGGCGGCAAGGTGCCGGTGTTCGGCGATGCGCGCGACGAAGGCGCGTACGTGATGCCCACCATCTGGACCGGCCTGCCGGACAGCGCACGCTGCGTCACCGAGGAGATCTTCGGCCCGGTCTGCCATATCGCGCCGTTCGACAGCGAAGACGAAGTCGTCGCCCGCGTCAACGACAGCGCCTACGGCCTGGCCTGCGCGCTGTGGACCACCAACCTGACACGCGCCCACCGCGTAGCGCGCCAGGTGCGCGTGGGCCTGACCTGGGTCAACACCTGGTACCTGCGCGACCTGCGCACGCCCTTCGGCGGCGTCGGCCTCTCGGGCCTGGGCCGCGAAGGTGGACGCCACTCGCTCGACTTCTACTCGGAAGTGGCGAACATCTGCATCAAGCTCTGAGCCATGACAACCATGACAAACGAGACCCAACAACCCTCCAACGCCGACGCCGCCATCCGCGCCGCCGCCGACCTGCTGTGGCAGGCGCATGCCGGGCATGCGCCCTGCGCGCCGGTGCGCACGCTCATCGGCGAAACCGATCCGCAGGCCGCCTATCAGGTGCAGGAGATCAACACGCAGCGCTGGCTCGCCGCAGGCCGCCGCCTGGTGGGCCGCAAGATCGGCCTGACCTCGCGCGCCGTGCAACAGCAGCTGGGCGTGGGCGAGCCGGATTTCGGCATGCTGTTCGCCGACATGGCCGTGGCCGAGGGCGAGGAGATCGACCTGCGCCGCGTGCTGCAGCCCAAGATCGAAGCCGAGATCGCGCTGGTGCTGGCGCATCCGCTTGCGCATGAGCGCCACACCATCGCCGACCTGATCCGCGCCACCGCCTACGCCTTGCCCGCTGCGGAGATCGTCGGCAGCCGCGTGGCCAACTGGGATATCCGCCTGGCCGACACGATTGCCGACAACGCATCCAGCGGCCTGTTCGCGCTCGGCTCGCGCCCCGTCAAGCTGGCGGACCTGGACCTCATCGGCTGCGGCATGGTGATGGAGCGCCGCGGCGAACAGGTCTCGCTCGGCACCGGCGCCGCCTGCCTGGGCAATCCGTTGCACGCCGCATTGTGGCTGGCCGACACCATGGTGCGCGTGGGCCGTCCGCTGCAGGCCGGCGACATCGTCATGACCGGCGCGCTGGGCCCGATGGTGCCGGTTGCCGCCGGCGACGCCTTCGACCTGGAGATCGAAGGGCTGGGACGCCTGTCCACGCGCTTCGCCCCGGCCAACAAGGAGCCATCCGCATGAGCATGAACATGAGCATAAGCAAGCCATCCCGGACGCGCCTGCGCGCAGCCATCATCGGCTCCGGCAATATCGGCACCGACCTGATGATCAAGATCCTGCGCCACGGCCAGCACCTGGAAGTCGGCGCCATGGTCGGCATCGACGCCGCCTCCGACGGCCTCGCCCGCGCGCAGCGCCTCGGCGTGCCCACCACGCATGAAGGCATCGAGGGGCTGCTTGGCATGCCCGGCTTCGCGGACATCCGCGTGGCCTTCGATGCCACCTCGGCCGGCGCCCATATGCATCACAACGCCGTGCTGCAGAAGCACGGCATCCAGGTGATCGACCTCACCCCGGCGGCTATCGGCCCCTATGTGGTGCCGGTGGTCAACCTGGACGCCCACCTCAATGCGCCCAACCTCAATATGGTCACCTGCGGCGGGCAGGCGACGATCCCCATCGTGCGTGCCGTATCGCAAGTGGCGCCGGTGAGCTACGCCGAAATCGTCGCGTCCATCGCCAGCCGCTCGGCCGGCCCGGGCACGCGCGCCAATATCGACGAGTTCACCGAAACCACCTCCAATGCGATCGTGGAAGTGGGCGGCGCCGCGCACGGCAAGGCCATCATCGTGCTGAACCCGGCGGAGCCGCCGCTGCTGATGCGCGACACGGTGTTCTGCCTGACCGCGGCCGATGCCGACCAGGACGCCATCCGCGCCTCGGTCGAGCGCATGGTGGCGCAGGTGGCCGCCTATGTGCCCGGCTACCGGCTCAAGCAGCGAGTCCAGTTCGAGCGCATCGACCCAGCGCGCCCGCTCACGCTGCCGGGCATCGGCCGCCTGGCCGGCCTCAAGGTCTCGGTGTTCCTGGAGGTGGAAGGCGCCGCGCACTACCTGCCCGCCTACGCCGGCAATCTCGACATCATGACGTCCGCCGCGCTGGCCGCCGCCGAGCGCGTGGCCGGGCACAAGCTGGCGCGCGCGCAAGGAGCAACGCAATGACCGCAGCACCACATCCCGCAGGCAAGACCATGAAGAAAGTCCATGTGTCGGACGTGACGCTGCGCGACGGCATGCACGCCATCCGCCACCAATACAGCCTGCCGCAAGCCGTGGCCATCGCCCGCGCGCTGGACGCGGCACGCGTGGACAGCATCGAGGTGGCCCACGGCGACGGCCTCAACGGCTCGAGCTTCAATTACGGCTTTGGCGCGCACACCGATCTCGAATGGATCGCCGCGGTGGCGGCGGAACTCAAGCACGCACGCGTGGCCACGCTGCTGCTGCCCGGCATCGGCACCATCCACGACCTGCGCGCCGCCTACGACGCCGGCGCGCGCACCGTGCGCATCGCCACCCACTGCACCGAGGCCGACATCTCGCGCCAGCACATCGAGTACGCGCGCAAGCTCGGCATGGATACCGTGGGCTTTCTGATGATGTCGCACATGACCACGCCGGCGGCGCTGGCGCAGCAAGCCAGGCTGATGGAATCCTACGGCGCGCAGTGCGTGTACGTGGTGGACTCCGGCGGCGCGCTGTCGATGCGCGACGTGGCCGAGCGCTTCGATGCGTTCAAGCAAGTGCTAGATCCCGCCACCGAGACCGGCATGCACGCCCACCACAACCTGTCGCTGGGCGTGGCCAATTCCATGGTGGCGCTGGAGCATGGCTGCGACCGCGTGGATGCCTCGCTCGCCGGCATGGGCGCGGGTGCGGGCAACGCACCGCTGGAGGTCTTCATCGCGGCGATCGACCGCGCGGGCATTGCGCACGGCACTGATCTCTACGCGCTGATGGACGCCGCGGACGACCTGGTTCGCCCGCTGCAGGACCGCCCCGTGCGCGTCGACCGCGAAACACTGGCGCTTGGCTATGCTGGCGTGTACTCCAGCTTCCTGCGCCACGCCGAGGCTGCCTCCGCGCGCTACGGCATTGCCACCGTCGACATCCTGGTCGAGCTCGGACGCCGCCGCATGGTCGGCGGACAGGAGGACATGATCGTGGACGTGGCGCTGGACCTGTTGCGCCAGCGCGATCCGGCCACCAATCCCACCGCCCCCACCAACAACCCGATCGCGAGTGCCGCATGATTGCCGATCAGATTACCCAGTACGCCACGCGCCTCGACGACGCCGCGCGCCAGCGTGAAGCCATCGACCCGCTGGGTGGCGCCACACCATTTTCCATCGATGACGCCTACGCCATTCAGGCCGGCGCCATCGCGCTGCGCCACGCGCGCGGCGAGCGACCGATCGGCATCAAGCTCGGCTTCACCAGCCGCGCCAAGATGGTCCAGATGGGCGTGGACAGCCTGATCTGGGGCCAGCTCACCGATGCCATGTTGTGCGAGGAAGGCGCCGCGCTCGCGCTCGACGCCTTTATCCATCCGCGCATCGAGCCCGAGGTGTGCTTCCTGACATCGCGCGACATCGCTGGCCCGCTCACCTTGCTCGATGCCGGCGGCTACATCGAGGCGGTGGCCCCAGCCATGGAGATCATCGACTCGCGCTATCGCAACTTCAAGTTCTCGCTGGCCGACGTGATCGCCGACAACTGCTCGTCCGCCGCGCTGGTGGTGGGGCCGTGGTCGCGCCCGGACAGCGCGCTGGCCAACCGCGGCGTGCAGCTCGAGATCGACGGCCGCCCGGCGCAGCTGGGCACCACCGCGGCCATCCTAGGCAACCCGCTGCGCGCGCTGGTGCAGGCCTCGCAACTGCTGGCGCGGGCCGGCATGGTGCTGCCGGCCGGCTCGCTGATCATGGCCGGCGCTGCCACCGCGGCCGAGCCGCTGCGTCCCGGCTGCCACGTGCGCACCCGCGTGAGCGGGCTGGGGCAAGTCGAACTGAGCACACGCTGACAACCGGAGACCACGCATGACTACGCTTTCCAAAGTCCTGACCGACAAGGCCACCCCGCGCGGCCGCTTCCCGCACGTGAAGCGGGCCGGCGACTTCCTGTTCGTCTCGGGCACCAGCTCGCGCCGTGCGGACAACAGCTTCGCCGGCGCCAGCGCCGACGCCATGGGCGTGACCGCGCTCGACATCCGCGAGCAGACCCGCGCCGTGATCCTCAATATCCGCGAGATCCTGCAAAGCGTCGGCTGCGATCTGTCCGACCTGGTGGAGATCACCACCTTTCTCGTCAACATGAACGATTTCGGCGGCTACAACGAGGTCTACGGCGAGTACTTCGATTACGACGGCCCGACCCGCACCACTGTGGCCGTGCACCAGTTGCCGCACCCGCACCTGCTCATCGAGATCAAGGCCGTGGCCTACCAGCCGCTTCCGCGCTGATGCGCTGATGCGCTGATGCACAGACACGCCCGACATCGCAACCGCAACCTCACCCGCACAAGAGACTCGCGCCATGTTCACCTACGGCATGCCCCTCAACTTCCCGCGCTGGCTGGACGAGCACGCGCACCTGCTCAAGCCGCCCGTGGGCAACCAGCAGGTCTGGCAGGACGCCGACACCATCGTCACGGTGGTGGGCGGCCCCAACCAGCGCACGGATTTCCATGACGATCCGCTCGAAGAGTTCTTCTACCAGTTCAAGGGCAATGCCTGGCTGGACATCATGGACCGTGGCAAGCGCGAGCGAGTGGACCTCAAGGAGGGCGACATTTTCCTGTTGCCCCCGCACGTGCGGCATTCCCCGCAACGCCCCGAGGCCGACAGCCGCTGCCTGGTCATCGAGCGCCAGCGCCCCGAAGGCGTGATGGACGGCTTCGAGTGGTATTGCCCCGCGTGCAGCGCGCTGGTGCACCGCGTGGAGGTGCAGCTCAAGAGCATCGTCACCGACCTGCCGCCGCTGTTTGCCGGCTTTTACGACAACGCAGCGCTGCGCCGCTGCGGGCAATGCGGCACGGTGCATCCGGGCCGGGCCTCGGCATCAGCCAGCAAGGACCCTGAATGAGCACCAACAGCGTGGTGGACATCCACAGCCACTTCTTCCCGCCCATCACCCGTCAGGAGGCCGCGGCGCTTGACCCCGTCGCCGCGCCCTGGCTGCAGACCAATGGCACTGACACAGCCATGATCATGACCGGCGACCAGCCGTTCCGCCCGGTCTACTCCGCGCTGTGGGACCCCGCGCGCCGCATCGAGGAAATGGACCGCTGCGGCGTCGACATCCAGTTGATGTGCGCCACGCCCGTGATGTTCGGCTACCGCTATCCGGCAGACGTCGCGGTGCCCTGGTCGCAGCGCATGAACGACTACGCGCTGGCGCTCTGCGCGCACCGTCCCGCGCGGCTCAAGGCGCTGGCCCAGGTGCCGCTGCAGGATATCGACGCCGCCTGCCGCGAAGCCTCGCGCGCCAAGGCCGGTGGCCATGTCGGCGTGCAGATCGGCAACCACCTCGGCGACCGCGACCTCGACGACGAAGGCCTGATCACCTTCCTCATCCACTGCGCCAACGAAGGCATTGCCGTACTGGTGCACCCGTGGGACATGATGGGCGCCCCGCGCATGAAAAAGTGGATGCTGCCGTGGCTGGTATCCATGCCGGCGGAAACGCAGCTCGGCATCCTGTCGCTGATCCTGTCCGGCGCGTTCGAGCGCATCCCGGCCTCGCTCAAGCTGTGCTTCGCGCATGGCGGCGGCAGCTTCGCCTTCCTGCTCGGCCGCGTCGACAACGCCTGGCGCCATCGCGACATCGTGCGCGAAGACTGCCCGCACCCGCCCTCGTCGTATGTCAACCGCTTCTTCGTGGACTCCGCTGTGTTCGACCCGCGCGCGCTCAAGCTGCTGGTCGACGTGATGGGCGAGGACCGGGTGATGCTGGGTTCGGACTACCCCTATCCGCTCGGCGAGCAACAGGTCGGCGCGCTGATCCGCGGGACCGATCTTGCCGACGCGGCGCGCCGCAAGCTGCTGGGCGCCAATGCAGCCGCATTCTTCGGGCTCGGGGATAACGAGTCATAAACGACAAACAACAAACAACAAGCCACAAACCACAAACGACCAGCCACAAATGACGCCGCTCGCGCCCCACAAGGCACGGGCGGCGGGCAAACCAAGGAGGAGACATGGAACAAGGAAACGGGCAACGCCATGCAAGCGGAGGCTTCCAGCAAATCGTCCAGCGCGAGCAAGGCCTGCACCGCAGCCTCAAACCCGCTCAGCTCGCCATGATCGCCATTGGCGGCGCCATCGGCACCGGCCTGTTCATGGGCAGCGGCTTTGCCATCGGCTTCGCCGGCCCCGGCGTGCTGCTCAGCTACGCCATCGGCGCGCTGGTCACGCTGCTGCTGATGGGCTGCCTGGCCGAGATGACGGTAGCCCACCCCACCTCCGGCTCCTTCGGCGCCTATGCCGAGCACTATGTCAGCCCGCTCGCCGGCTTCCTGGTGCGCTACGCCTACTGGGCCTCCATCGTGCTCGCGGTCGGCACCGAAGTCACCGCCGTGGCGCTCTACATGGGGTACTGGTTCCCGCAGGTGCCCGCCTGGTTCTGGATCGTCTCGTTCTCCGCCGCGCTGATCCTGATCAACCTGGTCGGCGTAGGCATCTTCGGCGCCGTCGAATACCTGTTCTCGATGGTCAAGATCATCGCCATCGTCGCCTTTATCCTGGTGGCCGCCTACATCGTCTTCGGCGCGCCCGGCAGCACCGGCAGCAGCGCGGCCGGCGCCGGCTTCCACCACTACACGGCGCACGGCGGCTTCCTGCCAAACGGTTTGTGGGGCATGTGGGTCGCGGTGATCGTCTCGATCTTCAGCTACCTCAGCATCGAGATGATCGCGGTCGCCGCCGGCGAAGCCCAGGACCCCGAGCGCGCCGTGCTGATGAACCAGGTGAAGAGGGCGCCGAACATGGAGATGGCCATCATCAGCAGGAAGGCGTCGCCGGGGTGATCTTCGTCACCCACTACCGCTTCCGCCGCCAATGGGCCGCCGCCGGCAACCGCCCCCTGGCCTTGCGCATGCGCGGCTTCCCCGTGCTCACGCTGCTAGGCGCCGGCATGCTGCTGGCCATCATGCTGACCACCCTGTTTACCGACGCCTTCCGCATGACGCTGCTCACCGGCATCCCCTTCCTGGCGGTGCTCAGCGTGGCCTACCTGCTCTGGTTCCGCCAGCGCGCCGAACCCGCGCCACTGGCCGCCAACGATGCCGCCTGAATGATCGTGCCGCCACCTGGCGGCGCGCCTGCGGGGACTCCCGGCAAAATTTTTGCGCCGGGGCTTCCCAGCAAAAAAAAACGCTGCTATGATTGCGGGCTTCATCCGGTTGTTGACGGATGGTGGGCCGAAGTAGCTCAGTCGGTAGAGCAGCTCATTCGTAATGAGAAGGTCGGGGGTTCGATTCCTCTCTTCGGCACCATAAGATTCAAGCACTTAGCCCAACCTGTCCGGTTGGGCTTTGTTGTTTCTGGACTTCGTGTAACCGCCTTGTAAGCGAATTTCGTCAACGGGGCACGGGCCACCCCCGGCAGCACCACCAGAAGTCCTTGGCCGACTTTTAGGGCGACTGCATCCCCTGTATCTCCGATCCCTTGTCCACACCTTCACCGGCGATCGGGGAGGCAAGCACATCGTGGGTGTAGGTATGAACCTTCCACGCGCCGCACTGCTTTCCCACCACTCAGAAGTGCCCTGCGTCGATCGCTACGATCCAGGAGTTACCGTGCAGCCAATGTTCATCGTCAGGGCTGATGGCATCGTTAGGCACGCAAAGGCCCCGTGAAGGACGAAATCGGCTTGCCAGTGGACTCGTCGTCATCCCCCTCATCAATTTGAGGGAGGAAAGGAACTCGATATTTTCCTTTTCGGCCTGCCCAGGATTCAAGATGTCATCCGCGATCCCGACAGCGCCAACGAAACGCCCCAGATTGACGGGATCGGACCGGCTTCCATATACGTCTATTTGGCCGATCTTTCCTGCGCCGCTCACTTTCAGTAACAGCCCGACAGGATGATTTCGCTACTAAAGTTGCCGTTTGCTAAGTTCAGCCTTTTCAGCTCGTTGATTCCGCGCTGGAAACGCTCATCGTTCAGCACAACCACGATGCCATTCTTCGCCTTTCGCATTTGCCTGATCGTGTCGGAACCATCAGCTAGCGCAAGCGCATCGAACTTCGCGTGAAATGCCTCGGGAGTGAGGTCGCCCCACGGCTCGACACCATTGCCGTTGCTCGGCTACGAACCTGTAGAGGTTTGCGCCAACGGTGGCGACTGACTCAATGAGGAAGAATCGGCAGCCGCGGCAACAGGCGGTGACGATTTCAGTTGCTGCTCCGTCGACTTAGGTGGTTCGTCGATTCGCCTTTTTCGACTTGCTCCACCACCGCCAGCTTAAAAGCCAGGCTGTCATCCCGCTGAGTTCGCTTTTCGACCGCTTCCAATGGACTCTCCTTCCTTGCAAGGGAAAAAGTGTCAACCTTAGTCAGGACGGGTCAGGTCAAAGAGAAAAGCCCGCGAACTGCGGGCTTTAAACGACGGATCGGTTCAAGCGATTAGCTCTTGCGATGCGAATGCGCCTTCCCGCTGGGCGCACGGGCACGCATCTCGCTCCGATCCGCTGCACGCGCATGACCTCTGTCACGGTCTATCGCGTCCGGACCGTTGGAATTGCGCAAGCCGCTGCCGCTGATGTGGCTGTCCGAGCGGCCACCAAAATCGCCCCTGGCTCCAGCGGCTCCGCCGCCCATGCCGCCACCGCCGCGCTGGGCGAAGGCGGCCATCGAGCTCGTCGCCAGGATGGCGATAGCGATCAAGGATAGTACGCGGGTCTTGCTCATCAAATTCTCCTTTCTCTAATCAGCTTAGCAACGTCCTTTCTTGGCCTGCCCTGGTGGGCAGAAGCCAGAACTGGGGCCCGGATCTACGACCACCGCAGGTGTCTGAACGGCGACACCAGGCGTATAGACCGTGCAGCCGGTCACAAGCGTGGTGGCCAGCAGCGCGCCGAGTACGAATTTCATTTCTTGTTCTCGCTTGCCTGAATCGGGCGCCGGCGATGCCGGCACCCTTCCTTGCTTGGCGTCAGAATGCGAAGTTCTGGGTTACGTTACTCACGGTCACATTGACCTGCTGCGTGCTGACCGTCCCGCCGGAGCTCGTGGCCTGGATGCTGTACTTGCCTGCCGCAGTCGCGTCTGCCGCCAGCGGAATTGGCAGGGAGGTCTGGTAAGTCCCTACCGATGGTGCGCCCGCCGGCAGAGCCGGCTGCGTCGGGAACAGGCTGTAGGCACCGGTATCGGACGCGGCCGCAGTCGCGGCAACCTCGAAAGTGCCGCCGCCAGTCAGTTGCAGGGCGCGGATCGTCGCCTGCGCGCTGGCCGGAGTCACGGTACCGGAAACGGTGCGGAACACTGACGTCGGCAGGCTGATCGGTGCCGCTGCGGTCGCAACGGCGGTGCTGCCGCCCGCCACCACCGGCACGCTGCGCACGATGCCGGTGCCTCGGCCATTCGTCGAGGTCGGCACAATCACCACATCCACATTGCCGGCGGTACTGCTCTGTTCGATCGGAGACAGAGTGAAGTTGCCATTGGCATCAGCCGCGGTCGCCTTGACCACCACGCCGTTGCGTTCGGCATAGACCTGGGCGCCGGGCGCGCCGGCCAGCACACCCGTGACGGCGCCGCTCACGACGGTGGGCAGCGCCGTCACCACAGGCTTAAGACCAAAGGTGCCGTTGCCGCGCGTGACGATCGACTTGCAGGCATCGAAGTCCAATACCAGGTCGGTCAGGGTATTGGGCGCCACGGTGAAGGGGCGGATGATCTTGATGCCGGTCTGTACCGCGCTGGGCGTATCAAGGGCCTGCTCGGTACCGCCGGTTGGCACCACCGAATTAGCCGGCGCGCCGGCGCCGTTGGGTACGAGCACGAGGCGGATCTGCTGATACGTGCCGGCCGGCAGCGGGGTCTGGCCGAGCGTGGTGAGCACGCCATTGGTGAGCGAAAGCAGGTCGATTCGTCGCGCCGGGCTAAGCACAACGTCGGTCCAGCCGCTGCCGTTGATGTCGGCATTGGAATCGGTGTTGACGCGCACCCTGTCGACCGTGACGAACACATGGTCGAAACCGCAAGCGGGCGCGTCGGTCATCGACACGCTTAGCGTGCCCGAACCGCTTGTGCCGGACGACGAGCCATCACCCCCACCGCCACAGGCAGCAAGAGCAAGCGCGCCGAACGCAGCGCCTAGCGCGAGAGTGTGTCGAAACAAGGGGGAAATGCCTTTGCGATTCATAGTTGTTTTCGGCCAAGTGTTGGGGCAACAGGAGCATAAGTCCCCGCGAATGCCGCACGCTGTAAGAATTTGTAATGCGTGTCACAGATCTACCGCAGGGTTACGGAGACGCCACATCCCGTAACATTTGCGACGCATCGTCCAATCGACGGCGTTGGCCGTAGCCTCACGCGTGCTTCGGCCGCGGCGCCACTGGACCCGGCTCGGTAGCCGTCAGCTCAAGCGGATAGGGCCGCATGAAGCCGCGTGCCTGCCCTGCCTGGCGAAGAAGTTTGACGGCGCTTAGCCAACCTGGGGCAGCAGTGGCAAAAGAATCACCTGCTATGGGGCACCGTAAGATTTTGGGGTATGTAACGGGTATGAATTTCAATCAGAACACGAGATTCCCCAGCATAGGCCTGATGATTACAGCAACTTTTCGATTCCTCTGTTCCCATAAGAATTCCAAAGTTTGACCAGCATTGCCTAGAAACCCAGACAGCGTAACGCTCTCCGGGTTTTTTGTTGCCCAGCGTTTGCAAGCTTTGCCCAGCGTCCACCACATTTCTGGGGTATGGGCCTTTAAGGGTACGCCATGCACATGTCCGGAATCCTGCGCCGCCATTCCTTGGTACCATCCAGCCCCGGACTCGCACGTGCCAAGGTGCACGCGTCGCTCCCTGCTATGCAACCCATGGAGATCATGCTGTGCAATACAAGAAGGTGCTGGCAGCAGTGGCCTGCCTGATATCAGCGGCTTGCACGACGCCCGTGCCATCCGCCGGCCGACAGATGTCGACCTATGACAGCGACACCGAATACACGGTGGAGTACGTCGCAGACGGTTTCACCCTCATGGTCAACTATCGCTATCCGCAGTTCTTCGTGCGCTCCAGCGCGGCGGAGGCGGCATGCAAGTCGGCGCTGACCAGCGTGGCCAACAGCCTGGCCGAGCGCCGGCAACGGCAGCTCGAGCCGGTCAACGAGCAACGCATCCAGGTCGCCACCAGCAGGACTTGGTCTGGAAAATTCGCCACCTGCTCTGCCTCCGCGCCGATAGCCTGGAAGCGCTGACAACGGGGCGACAGCCCCGGCCTAGCGGCGCTGCTGACGAAGGTCGGTGCGACACTTTATCGGCCGGGCCTGAATGAACGCGCGATCGCGACACGGCTCAGCGGCCATGGCCACCTCCGCGTCCGCCGTGGCGTCCCCCGCCATGGCCACCCCCGCCGAAGAAGACCGCACCGCCATAAAATCCAGGCCACCAACCGTAGTTGTAGTAGGGGCCGTAGGGGTAGGGATAGTAAGGCTCATAGGCGCCGTAGGCCGGGTAACTGTAGCCATAGGCATCATAAGCAGGCACTACCACGCAGCCGGCCAGCAGCAAGGCCGCACCGATTGTGAGGTTTCTGATACATGTGCTCATCGCGCCCTCCTGACGCGTTTGACCAGTTAGACACGAATCTCCCTTGTCCATTCCTGGCGTGAGCCGGTCCAGCGCTTTCGGCAGGTAGTATTTCGCCCACCGCGTTCCCCCGCACCGCCCACGTTACGTAACGCGTAACAGCGACGTAACAGCACCGCGCCATCCCCCACGCGGCAAGACTCAGCAGCCACCCCCTCCCCCGCCTCGGCCAGAGCGCCCGCAACCCTTGCCTGGCAACACTTCCAGCCTGATCGCATCCGCCCCGTGCCGCCACTGCGCCGCGATCGCAATTGCCGTCATCCCTATGGCACGACCATTGCCTTAGTCCTTGTCATTCACGCGCGCATCGCGCAGGGACTTGCATGACGGGCCACGACGAAGAGAGAGAGCAAATGACATCAATTTTCAGCAGCGAGGAGTTGGACGCGTATTTCTCTTCGTACGCCGGCATGGAGGGAGGGAACATCGGCGCGGCTGTCTGGATATGCGATAAGGAGCCGCACCTGCTTGCGTCTTCGCCGGGTGCCTCGCTGGCGCCGGTGCATGAGCCGCCCGCCTGGGACAGCGCATTCCGCGAGCGCCACCGGCATGACATGCCGCGCTGGCAGACGCACCAGCGCCTCGCCCGCATCATGGCGGCGACGCGCGCGGCAACGCTGCGTGAAACCATGCCGGGGCTGGACTGGCGCGGCTACTTCGACCAGTACCTCTACGCGCCGCGCGGCTGGGAGTTCAAGATCAATATCTATCCCCTGCCCAAGCCGCAGCAGATGGACCTGGCGCAGATCGAGACCTTTCGCCGCAATCCGTGCCTCAGCCCGAACTGGCGCTATGTGGAATTCTGCCGCCAGGGTGGGCGCTTCCGCTTTATCGCGGAGCAGCGCCGGCGCATGCGCCCCAAGGTGATTCTCTGCACGGGGCAGGCCGAGGAAGAGGAATTCCTGCTGGCGTTCGGCTTCCAGGGCGTACCCTGCTCGGAGCATCACCTGCAGCCGGCGGACCTGGTCAAGACGCTGCGCGTGTACTCGCACGAGGGCACCCAACTGGTCATCTGCCCGAAGGTGGGCGGGCCGACCGGCATCAACTCGGACACGCTGCTCGACGCGATGGGCGCCTTCCTGTCGGTCTGGCTCGACGCAGCGGATTTTCCGGATGTGCGCGCGCAAGCCATGCGTGCGGAGGCACCCGCCGGCACCGCGCACCTGGCCTGGCGCGCGATGACGCACAGCCAGACTGGTTCCGCCAGCGCGTCTCCGGTATGAGACAAGCGCCGCTGCCACTGCCGCGGCGCTCGCCAGCCCGCATCGTCAAACGCGTGTTTGCCTGATTGCGCCATGCCCTGGCGCTGCCGCCTGGCAGCCGCCAGCGGCATATCACCCCTCCCCCTGCCTGCCTGCGCAAGCTCGCGCAATGTCCCCTTTTTACCGGAAGGTTGATATCCGCTTGCCCTCCAATCCCCTCCATAGGCTTACGGCATTCGATTGATTGAATCCCACGCGCCGAAGCACCAGACTGGTATCACGATAAATACAAAACCGGCCCGCCGATCCAATTGGCTGCCGGGACCGATGACGAAGCGGCCGCGCAGCACGCGGTACGCGTTCGCACTTGCCACGCAACCGGGGAACATCATGCACACCGCCGCCACCTAGGGCCGCCGGCGCCACGCCGGACTCGCGCAGGATGGCTGCGCCCGCACGCCGATTCGCGTCGCGTCCAGCCAGCTCCCAGCCAAGACAATCGACAAGGAAGCGGCCATGGATGCTTATCCAGTTCCTGGCGCGGCGAGGTATCGCCTTTTTCCGCGCAAGCTCCTGATGGTGTTTGCGCTAGGCGCATCTCTGTGGGCCGTCGCCGCCCGCGCGGATGACAGCACGCCGCCAGACACCCCGGCAGATCCGGCGCAGGTTACGCCGGCGCCCGCCTTCAGCCCCCAGGTCTGGCTGAACGCCGGGTTTTTCTCTTACCACTTCAATCATGCAGCGCACTACAACGCGGCCAACTGGGGCATCGGCGCGGATGTCCGCATCACCGAGGACTTCACCTTGTCGGCCGGCGAGTACCGCAACAGCATGCGCGATCACTCCACCTATGCCAGCGTCACCTGGCAGCCTTTGCATCTTGGCCCGGTGCGGATCGGTGCTACGGCGGGTGCGGTGCGCGGGTATCCGGATGTCAATCACGGTGGCTGGTCGCCGATGGCGGCGCCCGTCATCAGCATCGAGTATGGGCGCGTGGGTGCGAACCTGATCTACGTGCCGACGATGCGGGGGAAGGTGGATGGCTGCATCTCGCTGCAGCTCAAGATCCGGGTCTGGTAGGCGAAACCCGTGGTGCAGAGGTGGGGAAGGCGAGAAAAAAAAGCGCCGCATGCGAGAGCATGCAGCGCCACGGAAGGAGGGCCAAGGGATTAGGCCCTCTCGGGAAAACCACCCCCGGGGAGAGAGCGGTAAGTGGCTACTGTAGCGAGCGCACTCGCATCGGCCTACCAGCCGCTTCCCAATGCATGTGGAGAAATTTCCGCAAACCCTTCCGTTCCGGCTTATGGCTTGAACGTATCGCCCAGCACCACGCCTTCACGACGCGGATCGGCCCCGCCGACCAGCGCCGTCGACCCGCCCACGGTGGTGCGGATGATGGCGCTCAAGCCGCTCGACTGCGCCGTCACGTTGACCACGTGGCCGAGCCCGCGCAGGCCCTTGACCAGCGGATCGTTGTCGCCGGCCAGGCCGCCGGCCGGCTTGGTGGCATCCACGTTGGGATGCTCGCCGCCGACCATCATGCCGCTGGTGGCGCTGTTTGAGCCACCGAAGTCGATCATCGACACGGCCTGCTGCGCGTCCATCTTCCAGTCCAGCACACCCACCAGGGTCTTGGCTACGTACTGGATGATGCTGGCGCCGCCCGGCGAACCGGTGGTCATGTAGAAGTCGCCGCGCGAGCCGTCGGCATTGCGCTTGAACACCAGCGTGGGCGCCATCGAGCTGCGCGGGCGCTTGCCCGGCTGCACGCGGTTGGCGATCGGCACGCCGCCGGCATCGGCGGGTGCCGCGTTGAAGTCGGTCAGCTGGTTGTTGAGCAGGAAGCCGTTGGTGAAGTGATACGAACCGAGGCCAGCCTCGATGGTGGTGGTCATCGAGACGACGTTGCCGTACTTGTCGGTCAGCGACAGGTGCGTGGTGCCGTGCTCGTTGATGACCGACGGGGCCAGCGGCACGGCGCCGAGGTCACCCGCGGCGACCGGCAGCGTCATGGAGCCCACCGTGCTGATCAGGTCCGCCCGCTTGCGCAGGTAAGGCTTGTTCAGCATGCTTTCCCAACTGCCGCCCGGCAGGCCGATGAAGTCGGTATCCGCCACATACTTGTTGCGGTCGGCATAGGCCAGGTTGCCTGCCTCGGCCATCAGGTGGACGCCGAGCACATTCGGGCGGCCGCCGTTCTTGTCCATGTTCGACGGCGCATAGCGCGACATCTCGTAGTTCTCGACGATGCCCAAGATCTGCGCCACCGCGATGCCGCCCGAGGACGGCGGCGGCATGCCGCAGATCTCGTACTCGCGATAGGTCGTGCAAACCGCCGTGCGCTTCTTGGCGACGTAGCTCTCCAGGTCGGCCAGCGTGGTCAGGCCTGGCGTGGCGGTGCCGCCGTACGTGTTCTGGATCTTGGCGACGATCGCCTGGGCAATCGGGCCGTTCTTGTAGAACGCATCCGCGCCGCCGCTGGCGACCGAGGTGAACACATTGGCCAGCGCCGGGTTCTTGATGATGGTGTTGACCGCGCGCGGGGTGCCGTCGGCATTGAGGAAGTAACCGGCCATCTCGGCGTCGCGCTTGATGCTGGGGGCCGTCACCGGGTTGCTGACCGCCGAGGCGATCGCGGCAGCCATGCGGGGCGGAATCGGGAACCCATCGGTCGCCAGCTTGATGGCGGGAGAGAACAAGTCCTTCCAGGCCAGCTTGCCGTGCTCGCCGTGCGCCAGCTCCAGCACGCGCAACGTGCCGGGCGTGCCGATGGAGCGCCCGCTGTGCGTCGCGTTAGGTGCCGGCGTAGTCTGGTCGGCGGCGGACTTCCATTGGATATAGTTGCCGTCGGCGGCGGCCGGCGCCATCTCGCGCCCGTCGTAGGCGGTGACCTGCTTGGTGGCCGCGTCGTAGTACATGATGAAGGAGCCGCCGCCGATGCCGGAGGATTGCGGCTCGACCAGGTTCAGCACCATCTGCGCCGCTACCGCGGCGTCCACCGCCGTGCCGCCGTTCTTCAGCACGTCGCAGGCGGCCTTGGTCGAGACCGGGTTGTTGGTCACCGCCATATAGGTCTTGGCGTAGACCGTATTCTTGGGCGCATAGCCGGTGGCGATCTCCGGCGCATTGGGGTCGCCCGGCAACACCACGGCTTCCCCGCCGGTGGTGCCGTTCAGTTCGCAGCCCGCGGCCACCGTCGGGGTGGTCGAAGCCGGGGTGGTAGCAACGGGATCGTCGCCGCCGCAGGCACCCAGGGTCAGCGCCAGGGAGGCGAGCGCAATGGTGCTGAGCCGGGTCGGTGTGAAGCGGGTGCCGGCCGGATCCATAGGCAAGGTCACCGCTTCATGAGCAGTTTGTGGCATGTTCTTCCTGTCTTATGTTGAGGCTTCAGAAAATCGACGCTTCCCTCGTCGATCGCCGCAACCGCTGCTGATGGGGGAGCGGTTGTGACGAAGGATCAACATAGACCTGCCATTCGCGATTCTGAATTGCTACATGTCTGGATTTACAGACATGCGAACGTGGTTCATACTTGGGAGTGCTGCAAGATGCGCATCTGGCTGTCGTGGACACGGACGCGTTGACGCTCTGCCCCCGCCCCCCAGTCACGCCTCATCCGCCCCGAGCAGCGCAACCGTGCATGCCAGCCCGTCCATGCGCCCCGCCGCGTCGATCGCGATTTGATGCAGCCGGAGTGGATTGAAGCACGGCTCAGGCAGCCAGCACCTCGGCCTCGAGCATGCTGCTGATGGCGGCTTCCAGGGTCACAAGCGCCGCTGTCTTGGGCAGGCAGCAGCAGATGCCGTAGCCCATCTCCGGCGGCGGCATGTGCAGCCACATATTGTCCGACAGCAGCAGCACCCGCTGGGCGGGCAGCATGCTCCGCAGCTTGCGCAGCAGGCGCCAGCCGCTGGTCACGTCCTGCGGCATGCCAAACACCAGCAAGCCGGCCTCGCGGATCGTCGTCCCGTGCATGGAGAGATCGTCCGGATCCACGCCGTCCACCTGCTCCACGCCAGGCATGCTCTCCAGCATGCGGGCCAGGCCGAGGCGCAGCAGCGCGCATTCGTCGATCACCACCGCCCTGAGCGGCGCCGTGCCGTGCGACGCTAGCGGCAGCCTGGCAACCTGCCGCGCCGACATGGCCGATGGCACGCCCTGCGAGACACCTCGCGAGGTGATGCTGTCTACGCCTGCCCGGCTGGTGAGTGCCATGTCCATGATTCCTCCTTTTGTTTTTTTCTGGAACGGCGCCAGCGGGGACGCCTGACACGGTACGGTGCAAGGCACGTGCCAGCCGCCAGCGCGGGCTCTCCGGTGGAGCTGGGCAGGCCGCTGCGCCTTGTGGGGCAAGGGCTTGGCGCTTGCGCGGGGACTCGGGCGCCGCGGCCCGGGCGGGGCCGCGGCATGTTACGCGTCACGTAACGTGTTCCGCCTCGTGTTCCGTTCGGCACATGCGAAACCGCCGCGCAAAAGCGCGGCGGCCGGCGTGCGACGGGACGCAGGGTGACTCAGACCAGCGCGATGCGGTCCTCCACCAGCCGGATATGGCCGCCCGGCTTGTCCTCCATGATCTTCATCGACTTCTGCCCGATATGCAGGCTGCAACCGCCGTGAATGCGCCGGCTCACCTCGATCACCGCCTCGGGAGACGGGCGAAGCTGCTCGGCAAGCTTGGCGAGCCTGGCGTCGAGCGCAATCGAGTCGCGAGTGAGCTTGAACAGCGTGGCGCGTGCCTTCTCGCGCAGGTCGCCCACCGCTTTCTCGGGATTCTTGGCGAAGAAGCTGACCAGTTGCTGCACCTTGGCCTGCTCCGCCTCCAGCTGGCGGCGCTGGGACTCGAGCTCGGCCTTCTCGGCTTCGGCATAGGGATTGGTGCCCACCTGCACGGTGGTGGCGGTACCCGCGGAGGCGCCGAGGGTAGCGGTGCGCACAGCCAGTTGCGCACGGCAGCGCCCGCCGGTGATGTTGCCCTGGCCACCCTTGGGGCTGCCGGCAACGATGCTGCGCCCAGCGCAGACGTCGCTCTGGCGGATGCCGCTTTCCACCTTGACCTCGGTGCCGGCCTCGACCACCGCGCTTTCGATGAAGCGCGCATGCAGCGAGCCCTTGCAGGTCACCCGCGCCAGCGCGACGCCCTCGGCGCCCTGTTGTGTGCCTTGATGCGCGCCTTGATGCGCGCCCTCGGCCTTGCCGATGATGCCGCCTTTCACCACCACATTGCCGCCCGCCTCCACATGGGCAGCCTCGATGGTGCCGCTGACGATCACGTCGCCGGTCACGCGCACGGTCATGCCGGTCCTGATATCCCCATTGACGCGCAGCGTGCCGTCGAAGGTGACGTTGCCGGAGTGCATGTCCACCGCTTCCACATCGACCACCGGGCTCACCGATGCGCCCTGCGCCGACAAGGACGGCGAGCCCGAGATCGCCGCCACCAGTACCTCGGGATCGGCGGGATCAGCCGCCACGCCGGTCAGGCCGTCCGCAAATGGCGGGTCGGCGGCCGGCACGGCGGGCACGACCTTGCCGAAGACATCGATGCCATCGCTGCCCTGGCGGGCCGGGATGCGCCGCATCAGCGGCGTGCCGGGATTCACCAGCAATAGCGTGCCCAGGTCGCGCAGGTCGATGCGGCCGCTTTCGTCCTCGGCCACCAACGGCTTTGGGGGGGCCAGCAGGCTCTCGAAGCGCGCCGGCATGCCGGGCAGCGGCGGGCGTCCCGTGGCAATCTCGAGCCCGTCGCAATAGCCCGCCTCGACCGCGCCACGCAGGGCCGCGCTGTCCGGCTCGACTTTGATGCCGCGCTCGGCCAGCGCGGCACGGATCTCGTCGCGTGACACCTCGCGCCCGCCTTGCGGCGGCAGAAGGTTGAGCCGCACGCTCAGGTTGTCGCTGCTGACGCTGAGATCGAAATAGCCGTCGGTCAGCTCGCCGATCAGCGCCTCCACGGGCGTCCCCTCGGTGGCGCGCTGGCATTGCGCGAGAAAGGCGCCGATTGCGGCGGTATCCAGCTTCGCCTGCGCCCAGCCGCCCCTGGCCAGCGCCTCTTGCAGCGCGGCGCGGTCCGGCGCCATGCGGCCCGGCATGGCAGCATACGCCGCGCGAAGCTGCCGCGCGCTATCGTCCAGGCTAACCCGTAAGCCGCCGGCCTCTGTGTCTTGTCCCCGGTTTTCCATTCGGTTGTTCCATTGATGGATCATGTCCGGACGGCTCCGCCCCGTCCTCGGGGCCATCCGCAATCCCAGCCTCGGCAGTGCCGCGCCGCCGCTGCGCCATGGCGCGGCCGCCCGGTGCCCGTGGCCTGCCAGGCAGGCCTTTGAAGCCGGGGATGTCATTGACGCGCCACGGGATCTCGGTCCCTTTTGACGCACACAACACCATCGGCCGTTTCGCCGAAAACTTGAGCCGCAGCGCAGCCCGCACCCCACCGCCCGAGGCGAAAAATGTACACTTCTGCCCATCGACGGAACGCCGTGCCGCAATGCCAGGGGATCACAGATGATTGTGCGAGACCGCCCATCGGGACTGAGGTTGTTCCTGGTCCTGCGAGGCTCGATCCTGTCGCGCATCTGGCGCGTGCTGCTGGTGAACTTGCTGGTAGCGGTTGCCGTCACGCTCAGCCACGGCGCGTTCTTCCAGCACAAGGTCACGCTCACGGCCATTCCCTTCACGCTGATCGGCCTGCCGCTGGCCATCTTCCTGGGCTTTCGCAATACCGCCGCCTACGATCGCTTCTGGGAAGGGCGCAAGCTGTGGGGAGAGCTGGTGGTGCGCAGCCAGAACCTGGCACGGCAATGCCTCAGCCTGATCGCGGACAACGTGCCGGACAGCGCCGGCCATAAACCGGCGGGCCTGAGCGACGCGCGCGTGCGCATGATCTCCCGCACCATTGCCTACGCGTACGCGCTGCGCAACCGTTTGCGCGGCGCCAGCGCCGCCACCGGCCTGGACCCCGCGTGGCTGCGCCCGGCGGAGCTCGCAGACCTGCAGCGCACCACCAATACGCCCGCCTTGCTGATGATGCGCATGGGCGAAGACCTGGGCCAGTGCGTGCGGCAGCACCGCGTCGAGCCCTGCCTCGCCGCCGGCATCGACGACACCTTGTCGGCCATGATGGCCACGGCGGTGGCGTGCGACCGCATCCACAACACGCCCATCCCATTCTCGTACACGCTGCTGCTGCACCGTACCGCCTACCTGTATTGTTTTTTGCTGCCGTTCGGGCTGGTGGATACCATCGGCTTCGTCACGCCCGTGGTGGTGGCCATCGTGGCCTACACCTTCTTCGGCCTGGATGCGCTGGGCGATGAGCTGGAAGAACCGTTCGGCACCAGCGCCAACGACCTGCCGCTCGATGCGCTCTGCCGCACCATCGAAATCGGCATGAAGGAAGCGCTGGGCGAGACCGCGCTGCCGCCACCGCTGGTCCCCGTGGATTACTGCCTGCTATAGCGGGCCTCTTCAGGGGGCCTGTTTAGGGGGCCTGTTCAGGGGGCCTGTTCAGGGGGCCTGTTCAGGGGCCCGGCAAGGCGGCGCCGGCATGCGCCGGTTGCACCACTCGCCCCGGGCAAGCGCGACTTTCGGTAAACTGCCGCTGTACCGGCGCAGCGTCGTCCGGCTTTGGCGCACGCCTCACCGCTTTTCCCCAGGTTCCAGACATCCCAGATGGCCCAGAAGTCCCCGGCGTCCAAGACGCCCGCCGCACCGGCGCCCAGCCCCCACGAAATCCGTCCCGGCCAGTCCATCGAGCTGCTCAAGGCGCTGCATATCCTCACGCGCGACGGCAAGATGAACCAGGACAGCCGCCGCAAGCTCAAGCAGGTCTACCACCTGTTCCAGTTCATCGAGCCGCTGCTGCAGGACCTCAAGCAGGATCACCCCGACGTGACGCTGGTCGACCACGGCGCCGGCAAGTCCTACCTCGGCTTCATCCTGTATGACCTGTTCTTCAAGGCGCAGCTCGACCAGTCGCACATCTACGGCATCGAGACGCGCGAAGAACTCGTGCGCAGCTCGCAGGAACTCGCCAGCCGGCTGGGCTTCAAGGGCATGTCGTTCCTGAACCTGTCGGTAGCGGATTCGATCACCTCCGATCAGCTTCCGCCCACCATCGACATCGTCACCGCGCTGCACGCCTGCAACACGGCCACGGACGATGCGATCCGTTTCGCGCTGGAAAAGCACGCCAAGTACATCGTGGTGGTGCCGTGCTGCCAGGCCGAGGTGGCGGGCGTGCTGCGCAAGAACAAGGGCAAGCTGCTGGCCGGCAATCCGCTGACCGAAATCTGGCGCCACCCGCTGCATACGCGTGAGTTCGGCAGCCAGGTGACCAACGTGCTGCGTTGCCTGCAGCTCGAGGCGCATGGCTACCAGGTCAGCGTGACCGAGCTGGTGGGCTGGGAGCACTCGATGAAGAACGAGCTCATCATCGCGCAATACAAGGACCTGCCGCGCCGCCGCCCGGCGGAGCGGCTGAACGAAGTGCTACGCACGCTGGGACTGGAAGAGATGGAAGCGCGCTTCTATACGCAGGAGCCGGCTGCTGCCGGCTGAGACTGACTCGCGCCATGCGTGCGGCGCGTTGCCGTCCGCAAGTTGAAACGCGCCGCTTTGACGGCGCGTTTTTTATGTCCCGCTGGCCTCGGTCATCAGCTTGCGCCAGCCGTCGTGGCCGAGCCGGCGCATGGTTTCCTGGTTACGCTCGTAGATATCCGACGCATCGGGAAAAGCCGCCACGGCTCGCGCGATGCTGTCCTCGCGCAGCAGGTGCAGGATGGGGTAAGGCGCGCGGTTGGTGTAGTTCTCGATGTCGTCCGGCTCGCTGCCGCCGAACTCGTAATGCGGATGGAAGCTGGCGATCTGCAGGATGCCCGCCAGGCGCAGGCTCTTGAGCAGACGCTCGGCGAAATAGAGGAAATCGTTGTAGTCGAGAAACCCGGCCAGCGCGTGTGGCACGATCAACAGGGTCGTGTCGATCTCGGCAGGGTCGGCATCGGCGAGCGTGCGCAACTCGGTTTCGAGATCGGCGAGCACGCCCTCGGTATCGGTGGCATCGCTCACCGTGTAGCGGATCTGCCGCTTCACGTGCACGGCCTTGGCGAAGGGGCACAGGTTGAGGCCGATCACCGCGCGTTCCAGCCATTGCTGGGTGGCGTCTACGATGAATTGGCTGGATGGCGAAGCGATGGGCATGGCGATGCGTGACGCAGGGAACGGCGCTAAACGCGCTAAACCGCTATTTTAGCCTCCCGCCCAAGCAGGCCAAAGGCGCTCAGCGCCGCGGCCCGTAGATCTGCCTGGCCAGCGCGTCCGCCTGGCGCATGGCCGCATCGCGCTCGGTCGTGCTCAGCTTTGCGCAGACGTACTCCAGGTTAGCGGTGTCCAGGTCGGTGACATGGCGCTCGCCAGACAGCACGATCACCTTGCGCCACATGCAGGCCTTGACGCGGTCGCGCTCCAGCCCGAGGCACCCGGACTGCAGGCAGTACGAGAGGTTGCGCTGGGACAGGAAATCGCCTTTCATCGCCTTTTCCTGCAACCCCTGCGCGGTTTCCTGCGCGAGCGCGGGGTGCATGCCGGCTACAAGACCCAGCAAGCCCAGCAAGACCGGCACGAAGGCCCGCGCGGCGGGAAGAGGCAACGACAAGCGGAACGGCAAGGGCATGAGAGGCGCGGGAGACCCGTGGCACAAGGGAAGGCGCGATATTAGCAGTTGCCCCTGGCCTATATAATCCGATCCGCCGCACCCTGCCTTGCGCCCCTTTGCGCGATCGACCGCCTTGCCCCGGATTCCACCCATGTCTGCACCCACCGCCCCCCTCCCCGCCGCCAGCGTCGCCGTGATCGGCGGTGGCCCCGCAGGCCTGATGGCGGCGGAGGTGCTGGCCGCGCGCGGATTGCGCGTGGACGTGTATGACGCCATGCCCTCGGTTGGCCGCAAGTTCCTGATGGCCGGGCGCGGTGGCATGAACCTCACGCATTCCGAAGCGGCGCAGCCCTTCCTCGGGCGCTATGGCAAGCGCAGCGCGCAGATCGCGCCGCTGCTGGCCGGCTTCGATCCACAAGCGCTGCGCGGCTGGGTGCACGGCCTCGGCATCGAGACCTTCGTCGGCAGCTCGGGCCGCGTCTTCCCCACCGACATGAAAGCCGCGCCGATGCTGCGTGCGTGGCTGCACCGCCTGCGCGAGGCCGGCGTGCAGTTCCATATGCGCCATCGCTGGCTGGGCTGGGACGATGCATCGGGCCGGCTGCGCTTTGCCACGCCCGATGGCGAGCTGCTGGTCCGGCCCGATGCCACAGTGCTGGCGCTTGGCGGCGGCAGCTGGGCACGCCTGGGTTCCGACGGCGCATGGGTACCGCTGCTGGCCGCGCGCGGCGTGGACATCGCCCCTTTGCGCCCCGCCAACTGTGGCTTCGACGTAGCCTGGAGCGAGCACTTCCGCACGCGTTTTGCCGGCCACCCGCTCAAGGCCGTGGCCATCGGGCTGCGCGAGCGCGATGGCGTGGAGCACTATCGCCAGGGCGAGTTCGTCATCACGGCCGGCGGCATCGAGGGGAGCCTGGTCTATGCGCTGAGCGCGCCAATGCGCGACCTGCTCGAAGCCACGGGCGAGGCCACGATCCATCTCGACCTGGCGCCCGGCCTGCCCGCCGCACGCGTGGCAGACGCGGTGCAGCGCCCGCGCGGCGCGCGCTCGCTATCGAGCCACCTGCAGAGCAAGCTGGGCATCACCGGCGTCAAGGCCGGCTTGCTGCGCGAATGCTTGTCAAAAGAAGAATTTGCCGACCCCGCGCGGCTGGCGGCGGCGCTCAAGGCGCTGCCCGTGCGCCTGCTGCGCGCGCGCCCGATCGATGAAGTGATCAGCAGCGCGGGCGGCGTCGCGTTCGAGGCGATGGACGCGCAATTGATGCTGCGCGCCGTGCCGGGCGTGTTCTGCGCCGGCGAGATGCTGGACTGGGAAGCGCCCACCGGCGGCTACCTGCTGACCGCCTGCTTTGCCAGCGGGCGCGCGGCCGGGCTGGGAGCCTCGGCCTGGCTGGAAGCGACCGGGGCTGCCGGGCGCTAAGCCAGCCTGGGCTCGCTCAGGCCGCCTTGCCGTTGACGATGCTCAACGCCACGGCCTCGGCCACTTCGATGCCATCGATGGCCGCGGAGTAAATGCCGCCCGCATAGCCGGCGCCTTCGCCGGCCGGGTACAGCCCTTCCACGTTCATGCTCTGGTAGTTGTCCTTGCGGCGGATGCGCAGTGGCGACGACGTGCGCGTTTCCACGCCGGTCAGCACCGCGTCATGCATGGCAAAGCCGGCGATCTTCTTGTCCAGTTCCGGCAGCGCTTCGCGGATGGCTTCGATGATGTAGTCGGGCAGCGCGGTGGACAGGTCCGTCGGCGTGACACCCGGCTTGTAGGAGGGCTCGACCGCGCCCATCGCCGCGGACGGCCGGCGCGCGATGAAGTCGCCCACCAACTGCGCCGGCGCGTTGTAGTTGCGCCCGCCAAGTTCGAACGCGCGCTCTTCCCAATGGCGCTGGAAGGCAATGCCGGCCAGCGGGCCGCCGGGGAAATCCTCCGGCGTGATGCCCACCACGATGCCGGCATTGGCATTGCGCTCGGCGCGGATGTACTGGCTCATGCCGTTGGTCACCACGCGGCCCGGCTCCGAGGCCGCGGCCACTACCGTGCCACCCGGGCACATGCAGAAGCTGTAGACCGCGCGCCCGTTGCTGGCGTGGTGCACCACCTTGTAGTCCGCCGCGCCCAGCAGCTTGTTGCCGGCGAACTTGCCAAAGCGGCTGCTGTTGATCATGCCCTGCGGATGCTCGATGCGGAAACCCAGCGAGAACGGCTTGGCCTCCATGAACACGCCGCGCTCATGCAGCATCTCAAAGGTGTCGCGCGCGCTGTGGCCCACCGCCAGGATAACGTGGTCGGCCTGCAGGTACTCGCCGTTGGACAGCTTGAGGCCGCGCATCTTGCCGCCCTCGATATCCACGTCCTCCACGCGGGTCTCGAAGCGGACCTCGCCGCCCAGCGCGAAAATCTCGGCGCGCATCTTCTCCACCATGCTGACCAGGCGGAAGGTGCCGATGTGCGGGCGCGCGAGGTAGAGGATGTCCTCCGGTGCGCCGGCCTTGACGAACTCGTCGAGCACCTTGCGGCCGTAGTGCTTCGGGTCCTTGATCTGGCTGTAGAGCTTGCCGTCGGAGAACGTGCCCGCCCCGCCCTCGCCAAACTGCACGTTCGACTCGGGGTTCAGCACGCTCTTGCGCCACAGGCCGAAGGTGTCCTTGGTGCGCTCGCGCACTTCCTTGCCGCGCTCCAGGATGATGGGCTTGAAGCCCATCTGCGCCAGGATCAGGCCGGCGAGCAAACCGCACGGGCCCATGCCGATCACCACCGGGCGCAGCGTCGTGCCCGGTGCGGGTGCCTGGGCGACGAAACGGTAGGCCATGTCCGGCGTCACGCTCCAGTTCGGCTTGCCGGCCATGCGCTGGATCGCCGCGGCTTCGTCCTTCACCGCGATATCGAGGATGTAGGTGAGCTTGATATCCGAGCGCTTGCGGGCATCGTGCGCGCGGCGGTACACGGTGAACCCGGTCAGGCCATCGGCCTTGACGCCGAGCTCGGCGAGGCGGGCGAGGACCACGGCCTCGAGATCGCTCTCGGCGTGGTCGAGCGGGAGTTTGACTTCACTTAGACGTAGCATGGGAACCTGGAATTCTGCGGCCGGGGGGTCAGCCCTGGAAGGGGCGCTGACTGCACTCTGGTTGAGCGTCGGGCTGGCCGGACCGCAATTTTATCGTTTTTAGGGCCAGGGTCCGCATTCTCTGCCACGAGAGCGCGAAATTGTGAGATCTTCCGCACCCCGGCAAGATAACCAGCAAGGAAGAAAGATGATCGACGCACTAGTCAGCGGCCGGCTCCACGGCCACGCCAGCGAACGTTCCGGCCAGGGCGGCAGCCAGTACGTGACCGCCAAGCTCAAGGCTGCGATCAACGATGGCGACACCGTCATCGTCAATGTGATCGCGTTTGCCGACAAGGTGCGCGCGGGGCTGCTGGCGCTGGAGGACGGCGAATCGGTCGCGCTGTCAGGCAGCCTCACGCCCAAGGTCTGGACCGACAAGAACGGCGACACGCGGCCCGCCCTGGACCTGGTGGCCCATGCCATGCTGAGCGCGCACGGCCAGCAGGACTGACCGCCCCAAGGGCGGCTGTCCCGGCCAGGTGCGCGTCAGGCCTGCGCCGGCTCGTCCCCGTCGTTGCGCTCCCGCTTATTCATGCCTGCGCCCGCCGCAGCCAGCCGGTCCACCAAGGCCCGGCCGCGGGTGCCTGCAGGCGCAGCGTGGCCGCCTGTCGGGCCAGCACTTCCACCCAGCCGGGCGACAGCGCCACCACGCTGCCGGCAGGCAGGCGGCGCGGCTGCCGCCACACGGTGCCGGCCAGCCAGCGCGGCGCCTCGGTGAGCTCGATTTCGCCCTCCAGCACGCACAGGGTGGTGCCGGCCTTGGCATGGAAGCGCAGCACGCGGCTGCTTTCCAGGTCGATTGCCTGTGCTTGCGGCTCGGCGCCAGCCGGCATGGCGGGCGTGGGCTGCACGGGCTGGACAGTGGGGATGATCGGGTCTGAACGATAGCTTTGCATGATGCCGGCTCCCTGGCTTTGACAGGGTTCCAGACTACCGATGCGGGCCGGCCCAAAACAGGCACACGCCCTGGGCTTGTGCACCGTAACAGAGGCATAACAGAGCATCTGTTACGATACAGAAGACCCTGATCTGTATCTGTTGCGCCGACCTCCGCCGCGCCACCATGCCGCATGGAATCCGCCCCCCTCTACCGCCAGCTTGCCCAGCACTACCTGCACGCCATTGAAACGGGCGTTTTGAAGCCGGGGGACCGCGTGCCCTCCGTGCGCACGCTGATGGAGCTGCACGGCGTGAGCCTGTCGACCGCGCTGCAGGCCTGCCGGCAGATGGAAAGCGATGGCCTGCTCGAGGCCAGGCCGCGCTCGGGCTACTTCGTGCGGCACCGCCGGCACAAGCCGCTGGCGCCGATCGAAGAGCCTGCCGCCACGTTGCCGGACCCCGCGCAATATGTGGGCATCCATGAGCGCATTTCCGCCATCACCGCGCGCGGGCGCCAGCAACCGGTCGCGGTGAACTTTGCCGGCGCCTGTGGCGCGCCCGCGCTGTACCCGGCGCAAGACCTGCGCAATGCGGCGGCGCGCGCGCTGCGCCTGCACCCGCAGCTGTTCGGCAGCGCGGCAGATTCCGGCGGCCATCCAGCCTTTCGCGCCGTGCTGGCGCGCAACGCGCTGCTCTCGCGCATCACGGTCGCGCCGGAAGATATCCTGGTGACCCACGGCTGCACCGAGGCGCTTAACCTCGCCCTGCGCGCGGTGGCACAGCCCGGCGACGTGATTGCCGTGGAGTCGCCCACCTACTACGGCCTGCTGCAGATCCTGGAGAGCCTGGGCATGCGCGCGCTGGAGATTCCCAGCAGCCCGCAGACCGGCATCTCGCTCGAAGCGCTGGAACTGGCGGCGCAGACCTACGACAACATCCGCGCCGTGGTGGTGGTGCCAAACCTGCAGAATCCGCTGGGCAGCATCATGCCGGACGCCAACAAGGCGCAGCTGGTGGCCTGGTGTGACGCGCGCGCCATCGCGCTGATCGAGGACGATTGCTTCTCCGCCCTGGCGGACGGGGACGCGCCGCTGGCCGCCCTCAAGGCCTGGGACCGCAGTGGCGGCGTGATCCATTGCGCCTCGCTGCACAAGATCCTGGCTCCCGGCATGCGGCTGGGATGGATCGCCGCGGGCAAGTGGCAGGCGCGCGTGGAAATGCTCAAGCACAGCCAGTCGCGGCCCAACGAGTTGCTGGCGCAGATGGCCGCGGCCGAGTTCATGGGTTCCGGCGCGTTCGAGCGGCACCTGCGGCGCCTGCGCGAGCAATTGCGCAGCCAGCGCGCGCAGGTGGCGCAGGCGATTGCCGCCGAGTTTCCTGCCGGCACGCGTGCCTCCAACCCGAACGGCGGCCTGCACCTGTGGGTCGAGCTGCCGGGCTCGGTCCCGTCCGAGGCCGTGTTCGACCAGGCCATGGCGGCCGGCATCCGCGTCGTGCCCGGCGTGATGTTCTCCAACTCCAACCGCTTCGACCATTTCCTGCGGCTCAATTGCGGCACGCCGTTCACGCCTGAGATCGAGCGCGCGTTGCGCACGCTCGCCGCGGTGGTGGCGCGCTTGGCGGACCAGCCCTAGCGGCCGATGGTGGATGGCAGGCGGCGGGCATGGCGCGCCACATCCGTCGCCTCGCGCCACCATTCGCTCCTGGCATCGCGCCGTTCATCGCAGCGCGCTTGGCGGCGGCGGACCGGCCCGGCATCCTTGCGAGCATTGCCGAAACCGGCAGGCCGCGCTCCCAAGGAGAACCATATGCCGCACCCCTCCCTCCCGCTCGCCATCGATACCGTGGGCTCCGCCCTGCGCCTTTGCACCGCCCGCCGCGCCGACCCGGCGCATCGCCTGGCACGCACCGATGCCAGGGCTGGCCTGGACACCAAAGACAACGCCGCGCGCACGGAGCATGACCAGGGACAAAGCAGCCCCCCCCGGCTTGCCGATACCATCGGCCGGGTTCCTGTCCAGACCTTGACTGAGATGACTCATGCCAACCCCGCTGCCAGCGGCAAGCTCAATGAACTGCGCACCCTGGCTTCGCACCTGACCGCCGGCTCGCTGTTGCAGGCGGCCACGCTGCAATTGATCGCCGAGCAAGAGAACGCGCAGCACCGGTACGCCCCCGCGCGCATCGCCGAGCTCTCCCGCCAGGGCTGACGCGCCGGCGGGCGCCAAGTGTGGGTATTTACGCCACACACCACCCATTTCCTCCCCTGCTGCCCTATGCTATCGCTCGCAGCGAGCATGGCGGCGGCCCCGGCAAATCCGAGGCGGCGCAAAGCCAGCCGTGCCACACGCGTGCCAGCTCTGGCCCGCGCCGAACAGGATTTGGATGGGGGATGGGATTGGGAAAAGACGCATTGATGGCAACGACCGACACGTCGCGGATCGACAACGAATACAAAGCCTTGTTCCAGCTGGCGCCGGTCTCGCTGTGGCTGGAAGACTTCAGCGCCGTGCGCGAACAATTCCAGGCCCTGCGCGCGCAGGGCGTGACCGACCTGCGCAGCCACCTGCGCGCCAATCCGGAGGAAGTCGCGCACTGCTCGGCACGGATCCGCGTGCTGGACGTGAACCAGCGCACGCTGGACCTCTTCCGCGCCGCCGACCTCACCGACCTCGTCAATAACCTCGACACCGTCTTTCGCGACGAAATGTTCGACCAGCACGTCGAGGAACTCGGCCAGCTGTGGGACGGCGAATTGCGCTTTTCAAGCCAGACCGTCAACTACACGCTGGAAGGCAAGCGGCTGGACATCCGCCTGGATGCCACCGTCATGCCCGGCCATGAGGCCACCTGGGAACGCGTGCTGCTGTCGATCGAGGACATCACCGCGCGCGTGGCCACCGAACGCGAGCTGCGCCGCAGCGAGCAATACGCGCTGGGCCTGTTCGAGCATTCTCCGGTCTCGCTGTGGGTCGAGGATTTCAGCGCGGTCAAGGTGCTGCTCGATGAAGTCCGCGGCGCGGGCATCTCGGATTTCCGCACCTTCCTCAACGTGCATCCGGATTTCATTTCCCGCTGCATGCAGGAAATCCGCGTGCTCGACGTCAACCAGCAAACCCTGCTGATGTTCAGCGCGTCGACCAAGGAAGAGCTGCTCTCGCGCCTGGGCGACGTGTTCCGCGACAATATGCGCATCCAGTTCGCCGAGCAGTTGATCGACCTCTGGAACGAGAAACTCTGGCAGCAGCGCGAAGTCATCAACTACGCGCTGGATGGCCGGGCCGTGGACGTGTTCATGCAGTGGTCGGTGTTCCCCGGCCGCGAGGCGGAATGGGACCAGGTGCTGGTGTCGCTGACCGACATCACCGCGCGCAAGAAGGCCGAGGCCTACGTCGAATTCCTCGGCAAGCACGACGTACTGACCAAGCTCTACAACCGCGCCTACTACGAAGATGAGCTCGCGCGGCTTGGCCGCAAGGGCCCGTGGCCGGTCAGCGTGATCGCGGTCGACCTGAACGGCCTGAAGCAGGTCAACGACCAGCTCGGCCACGGTGACGGCGATGCGCTCCTGCGCCGCACCGGCGAGGCGCTGAAAAAGGCCGTGGGCGACCAGGCCTGCGTGGCGCGGGTCGGGGGCGACGAGTTCATGGTGCTGCTGCCAGCGCGCGACGAGCGCGGCGCGGCCACAGTGGTCGAGCAGATCCACCAGGTGGTGGAGCTCAACAACCAGTTCTATCCGGGCACCGCGCTCAGCCTGTCGATCGGCACCGCAAGCTGCAGCGCATCGGACCGCCTGAGCGACGCCGTCAAGCTGGCCGACGCCCGCATGTACCAGGCCAAGCGCGCCCACTACGAGGCGCTCGACGACGAGCGCGAGCGGCGGCGCCGATAGGCCATCGCCGATGGGCAAAAGAAAGGGCCGGCATCAGCCGGCCCTTTCTTCTTGCGCAGTAACGCTTTCGAGCTTTCGAGCTTTCGAGCGTTACAGGTACACGATCAGCGCCACGCCGGCGGCGATCAGGCCGAACTTGACCACGTAGTAAGCCGGCCGGCTCCACGCCTTGAAACGCCGGCGATACTGGCCGCAAATCCAGACAAAGCGGAACAGGCGGTTGATCATGCCGGTCTGGTCGGACTCTTCGTTGGGCGAGCTCGCCGCGGTCATGACCTTGCGGCCCAGCCAGCGGTTGATCTTGCCAGCCCAGCCGAAACGCATCGGACGCTCGATGTCGCAGAACAGGATCAGCCGGTTGCTGTCGCTCTTGTTCTCCGCCCAGTGCAGGTAGGTCTCGTCGAACACCACGCCCTCGCCGTCACGCCAGCTATGGCGCTCGCCGTCAACCTCGATAAAGCAGCGGTCGTCGTTAGGCGTGGCCAGGCCCAGGTGATAACGCAGCGAGCCCGCGAACGGATCGCGGTGCGGGTTCAGCTTGCCGCCGGGCGGCAGCTCGGCGAACATCGCCGCCTTCACGCTCGGCAGGCCGCGCAGCAACTCCACCGTGCGCGGGCACAGGACCTCGGCCGACGGATGGCGGGCTTCGTACCATTTCAGGTAGAAACGCTTCCAGCCGTACTTGAAGAACGAGTTGAAACCGGCATCGTTGTTCTTGTCCGCGGCCTTGATCTTGCGCATGGCAGCCAGGGCCAGGCCTTCGTCGCGAATCTCCGGCCATGCGGCGCGGATCTTCTCCAGCTCGGGAAAACGCTCGACGGGGATGTAGGGCGTGCGCGGCACGCCGGAAAAGATGTACATGAAGCAGTTGACCGGGGCCACCAGGGCCGAATGGTCGAGCAACTGGCGCCAGATGCGCAGCCTCACCTTGCCGCGGAAATGCACGTACAGGATCGCTCCCAGGTACGCCGCGACGATTATCCACTTGATCACCCGAAATCCTCCATATCAGCAGTACCGCGCGCAGTTGCATACGCGTAGCAACGCGACGGTGTCGGGGGCGAAAACCCGTAGTGTATCGAAATGGGAGGCGCCCTGCTGGATGATAGCGATACGCCACACGCCGATCCATCGCTCAGGATCGGCGGCGCAAGCGGCCTAAGCCGCCGGAGGGCGGCCCCGCCTCAGGGCGTGCCGCGGGATTGCCGGGCGATGCGCTCGATCAGCGCGTTGGCGTCGTCCGGCAAGCCCTGCAGCGTCAGCAGGCGCGCGTTGAGTACCATGTTCTCCAGCACCAGCTTGGCGGTGGAAGCCCACATGGTCGCCAGCAACGCGTCCACCGGCATGCCGGCCGTCTCCATGGCGCTGGAGCGCTGCGCCACCAGGCGGCACACCAACGCGCGCAGCGTGGCGTCGTCGAAAGGCAGGTCGGCATAGTCGATGGGGTCTTCCTTCTCGACTTCCACCATCAGTTGCAGCAGCATGTCTTCGGTCATCGGCAAGCTCCCAGGAAGGCTTCAAGGGTCGGATGGTCCTGTTGATGACGCTAATCCTCGGCCCTTGCGTTGTCAATGTGGTGGCCGATCGGCACTGGCGCATTGGCACAATGACGCAATGACAACAGGCACCGGGCCCGGCACCCGCACCCGCGCCTGGGACGGGGACAGGGACATCCGATGACTCAGGGTAAGCGATAGACAGGTCCCATCAATCAGCAATGAACAAAGCGTGTAAGCTCCGGTCTGATCTTTACTTCCAACCAAACACCAGAGTTCATGACCGAGCGTTTGTTGTCAGCCATGCGTCAATACGCATGGTTCAGTGGTGTCAAGCACCACGTGGTCCAAGGTGTCGAAGCGCTGGCTACCTTGCTCAAGTCTCCCGCAGTCGCAGCCCGCGCAGTGGCTGCCATCGTTGCAGAAACCGAACAGGGCGTGCAGGTGTGGGTGTCCTACTTCGGCAAGCCGATGGATCCGCATACCCAATACGTGTTCTGGCCGATGCAGCGCGCGCTCAAGCCCGCGCGACGACGCGTAGCCATGGCCCCGCTGCCACCGCAGCACCGGGATCGCCGCTAGCCTCGCTGCACCATGCATCGCGAATGGCTGGCCGATGCCGGCGATTCGCGAGTATCAAGCCGAGGCATCCTGCCTCAACATCCCCTCCCCGCTTCGCTCCCCCGTTTCCCTCGTTTCCCACGCCGCCGCTCAGGAGTCGGCCCAGCGCCGCAGCAGGTTGTGATACACGCCGGTAAGCCCCACCACGGCCGCGTCCTTGTGCCCCAGTGCCTGGCCGACACGCTGGATCTGCGTATCGAGCTCAAACAGTACCGAACGCTGACCCTCGTCGCGCACCATGCTTTGAATCCAGAAAAATGACGATACGCGCGCACCGCGCGTGACCGGGCTGACGTGGTGCAGGCTGGTCGCCGGGTACAGCACCATATGCCCCGCTGGCAGCTTCACGCGTTGCTGCCCGTAGGTATCCTCCACCACCAGTTCGCCGCCGTCGTAGTCTTCCGGCTCCGTCAGGAACAGGGTCGCCGAGAGGTCGCTGCGCACGCGGAAGTTGGTGCCGCGCAGGTGGCGGATCGCGTTGTCGATATGGTTGTCGAACGCGTGCCCGCCCTCGTAGCGGTTGAACAAGGGCGGATAGACCTTGAGTGGCAGCGCGGCCGAGATAAAGAGCGGATTGGCGCCCAGCGCATCCTGGATCAGGTCGCCTACCTGGCGCGCTACCGGCGAGCCTTCGGGCAGTTGGAGGTTGCGCTTGGCCAATGCCGACTGATGCCCGGAAGTGGCGTTGCCGTCGGTCCACTCAGCCGCGTCCATCCAGGCGCGGCATTGGGCAACCTGCGCCTTTGTCAGCACATCGGGGATCTGCAGCATCATGATTTCAATTACCTCGGCAAGACGGTTGGTCTGGGGCACCTTGCCGTGCCCCAGGCGAGCGCCGATTGTAAGAGAAAGCCATCGATCATACAAATGGGAATCATTATCAGTAACGACTGACCTTGACCTGACGCAAGCCCTGTACAGGGGAGCCGCCCTGTAGGCCTTGTGCCGACATGCGTCGGGCATGCGGCCTACTACAATGGATTGCACCCAGTCCACATTGCCAAGGAGACGGAAATGCCCGAACCGGTACACGACGAAGCGTTGGTCAACCTCTACCTCGAGCAGATTTCCGCCCTGTCGATCAGCGCCTTCGATGGCGCGGATGTGACCGAGGAACTGGGACAGGTCGTGCGCGAGGCCGTCGGTCAGTGCGGCGCAAGCAAGACCGCCCCGCAGGGCAATAACCTGCGCGTGCTGATCGAGCGCTTGACAGCCCGGTCCGAGGCAGCGGCGCGCGAAGGCCAGCCGCAAGTGCGAGACACGTTTTCGCGCGCGGCCGAACTGGCCCGGGCGCCCGCCTGAATCTCTGGCAGGCGCTGTGCGGGCACAAGCCAGCGCGACACTGAACCACTCAGCGGATCACAGTCTCTTATTGTTATCGCCCGGCGCCCGCCGGGCGCGATCCGTTGGCGAACCCGAAGCCCCATGCACCACGCCTTGCTCCGCTTGTTGTTAACTGTGACAGTGCTGTGCGTGGGCGCGTGCGCCGGATACCCTTACTACGACCCTTACGACAGCTACAACCCCTACGATCCCTACGGGTTCCACGAGGGCGGCGTAGCCTATCCCGCTGGCACTTACGCCTACGGGTATGGGTACGACTACGCGCTGCCCTACTATGGCGGGTTCTACGGCCCCGCCTTCTACTACGGTTACGGCGGCTATCAGGGCTATCACGGCTATCGCGCCTATGGCTACTATCGCGGCCCCGGCTACCACGCGGGCGGGCCACGATACTACGGCGGCTATCACTATCACTCCGGCATGGCGCACGGCTCCTACCATGGCGGTGGTGGCTGGAGAGGTACGGGAGGTACGGGAGGTACGGGAGGTACGGGAGGTACGGGAGGCGCACGAGGCGGACGCAGCGGAGGCGGCCGCGGGCGGCACTGATCAGCGCGAACCCATGGCGCACGCAATGCAAAGCGGCCCCGCGCAACGCTCGGGTTTCGTACCTTTGGGAATTTGCAGAACTTGGCCAGGACGGCCCGGAGACTAGCTTCGGAGACCAGAAAAGGTCTTTGGTTGCGGGGGCAGGACTTGAACCTGCGACCTTCGGGTTATGAGCCCGACGAGCTGCCAACTGCTCCACCCCGCGTCCGAGAGGCCGGATTATGGTGGATCCCGCCGCGCATTGCAATCGCTTTGTGACGTCATCGTGAAAAACCCGCCATCGAGCACACCTCGCGCACGGCAAGGACGATATGCCCGCTAGTCCGTCACCGGGCCCACGAGCTTATCCACAAGCTGGTAGGCCGCAGCGAACGCAGCAACTTCGGCAGCGTGCCGGGTAGCAAACTGCGCGCCGTCGCCCGACAAGCGCTCGATGTCGCCGGCATCGGAGGGATCCGCCCCCTCCTGGCAGACGCGCACCTCGTACCCCCACTGGGCGACCTTGCCCAAAGCCGGGACGCCGCCGTCACCCGGCTTCGATACGAGGACATAGACGTCCATGCCCCGATACGCCTCCACCCGCCAGTCCGCATTGCTCATTGGATCCTCCCATGGCTCTTGCCGCAAGCAAGAAGCATAGCGCCTGGCGCCCGCCCCAACGCGCTCCTGAACCAGCCTATGCCGCCAGCACCGGCCCCGCAAGACGGCGCGCGCCTATACACCATGGCGCGCAGCGTGATAGCGCACCCCGCGCATGGGACTATCCGAATCGTCGAGGCAATGCCGGACAAACGCCAGCTGCCGCTGCAAACCCGCGCCAGGCCCGGCCCACATTGCCCGGCCCAGCAGGTAGCTCACCGCAACCTCCTGCCAGGACGCCATCTGCGCGAAGACCTGCGACGCCGCCTGCTCGATCACGGCCCAGGACTGCGCCTCGGTTTGCATGCCACAGTCGTAGGCGGCCCGCGCGACATGTATCGCCCGGCTCATGTCCCAGGCCAGCACGCCACGCGCAAGATCGACCCGCGAGCCGAGCAGGCGACTCGCGCGCAGGTCCGGCATGGCGCGCTCGAGATTGTCAATGCAATGGGCAAGGCGCACCGGATCGAAGCGATCATTGAGCAGCACGATCTCACGCTCGCGCGCCGTGCGCGGCACCGAGAACAGGATCCGGCAGACCTGCGGATACAGCGCGCGGTGCCCCTCCTCCAGCAGCCACGCCAGCGTGCCCCGCGCCTCGCCGGCCGTATGGATATGCCAGTCGGCAGCCAGCGCGCACGCCTGCGTGCGCGAATCCACACCGGTGGCAAGGGTGCTGACGTTAAGGGTCAACCGCGCATCGTGCAAAAAGCCCACCAGCAAACTGCACGTGCGCTCGCCGATGGCCGACGCAGCCTTGCCCTCGATCGCCTGGCTACAGACACGGTCTTGCAAGACCGGCCCGCGCTCCGCCGCTGGCGGCATGCCCGGCTTGCGCTGACGGCATGCGGCACTGGCCACAACGGCGAGCACGGCGGCACAGACGAACCACGGCAACGATCGCATCGCAAGACGCTCCAGAGGAAAGCGCGATCGCTCGGCCCGGCAGATCGGGAAGCAGCAGCAAGAGAGCAATCCGGTTATGAACGCGCGAGGATGCGCACCGGAATAGAGATTAGCGAGAGGAAGCTCGGCACACGATGAGACAAGTCTCAATCGCAGCGATTGCCGTCGACGCACGGCGGAACGCCGTAGAATGGCCAGACCAGGAACCGAGAGCGTTGGCGGAAGCCAAAATGAAAAAAGAGCTTCCATTTCTGGAAGCTCTTTTTGCAATGAGTGGTGCGGCTGGCAGGATTCGAACCCACGACCCCTTGGTTCGTAGCCAAGTACTCTATCCAACTGAGCTACAGCCGCACTCGAGAAAGAAATTATAACGTACTTTTGAAATTTGGGAACCCCCCTGCCCCACTTTTTTTGCTTTTCCCGCCGGCAGGCCGCCGCTTCCTATAATGACAGCCCCGCAGATGTGATCGGATCATGAACAAGGCATTTGTCAAAGAGTCACCCGGCGACGAGGACGACGACCTTCCCGAAGGCGCCACCCCGCTGCCACCCGGCACCAAGAACTACATCTCGGCGCAAGGCTACCAGCGCTTGCGCGATGAACTGATGCACCTGATCGACACGGCGCGCCCGGAGGTGGTCCAGATCGTTTCGTGGGCCGCATCCAATGGCGATCGTTCCGAGAACGGCGATTATCACTACGGCAAGAAGCGCCTGCGCGAGATCGACCGCCGCATCCGCTTCCTGACCAAGCGCCTGGAGAAGGCCGAGGTGGTGGACCCGTCCCTGCAGGGCGACAACGACCAGATCTTTTTCGGCGCCACCGTCACCTATGCCGACCAGGCCGGCGAGGAAACCACCGTGACGATCGTCGGCACCGACGAGGTCGACCTCGACAGCAACCACGTGAGCTGGATCTCGCCGATCGCGCGCGCGCTGCTCAAGGCGCGCGAAGGCGATACGGTGCCGCTGCGCACGCCAGCCGGGGTGGAGCAGATCGATATCCTGAAAGTCAGCTATCCCGGCAGGGAAGCGTAACCGATCGCCGCCGCGCAGCCGGAAAAGCACTGAGCCCGGCTCGGCCGGGCTCAGTGCTTGCGTGCGGGAAGGCTGCGTCAGCCGTCGTTGCGGTCGCGGAAGATGCGGATGACGTCGGGGTTGCGCCGCAGAGCCCGCATCACGTTGGCAAGATGCAGGCGGTTCTGCACCTGGATGATGAACTGCATGTAGGTGGCTTCCTGATGGCCGCCCTCCTGCTGCTCCATCGCCACGTGCGCGACGTTGGCGTCGGCCGAAGTCAGGTCGGCCGCCACGCGGGCGACGATGCCCTTGACGTTGCGCACCATCACCTTGATCGACACATCGAACGAGCGCGTGGTCTTCTTCGCCCACATCACATCGATCCAGTGCTCCGGGTCCTTGCTGTGCAGGCGCTTGGCTATCTTGCAATCCTGGACGTGAATCTGCAAACCCTCGCCCTTGCCCAGGTAGCCGACGATGGAATCGCCGGGAATCGGCCGGCAGCATGACGAGAAGATCATCGACATGCCTTCATCGCCGGTGATCGGCACCGCGGGGGCTTCTTCGCCAGCGAAGGTCTGCACGGCCGCCAGCAGCGCGCTGTCGACATCGCCGGAAAGCTCTTGCAGCAGGATCTCCATGCGCTTGGCCACGACGGCCGGCACGCGCCGCCCCAGCGCCAGGTCGGCAAAGATGTCCTCCTTGTGCTTGTTGCCGGTCCACTGCACCATGCGGTCCCACACCGACTGCGGCAGCGCCTTGAGCTCGATGCCGAGCTGTCGCGCCGACTGCTCCAGCAGGCGTTCGCCAAGCTGGATGGCTTCGTCGAGCCGGGTGGTCTTGAGATAGTGGCGGATGGCCGCGCGCGCCTTGCCGGTGCGCACGAACGCCAGCCACGCCGGATTGGGCTTGGAGTACGGTGCCGTCACCACCTCGACAATATCGCCGCTCTTGAGTTCCGTGCGCAGCGGCAGCAGCTCGTTGTTGATCTTGACCGCCACGCACTGGTTGCCGAGGTCGCTGTGCACGGCATAGGCGAAATCGAGCGCGGTGGCGCCGCGCGGCAGCGCGCGGATATGCCCCTTGGGCGTGAACACATAGACCGCATCCGGGAACAGGTCGATCTTGACGTGCTCGAGAAATTCCTGCGAATCGCCGGTCTGGCTCTGGATATCGAGCAGCGACTGCAGCCACTGGTGCGCCTGCTGCTGGATATCGTTGGCCTGGTCGGCCTGATGCTTGTACATCCAGTGCGCGGCCACGCCGGCTTCCGCGATCTGGTGCATGTCGCGGGTGCGGATCTGGAACTCCACCGGCGTGCCGAACGGGCCCACCAACGTGGTGTGCAACGACTGGTAGCCGTTGATCTTGGGAATGGCGATGTAGTCCTTGAACTTGCCCGGCATGGGCTTGTACAGCCCGTGCAGCGCGCCCATCGCCATATAGGTGTGCATCTGGGTTTCGACGACGACGCGGAAACCATACACATCGAGCACCTGCGAGAACGACAGCTGCTTGTCGTGCATCTTGCGGTAGATGCTGTAGAGCGTCTTTTCACGCCCCGACAGCTCCGCCACGATGCCCGCGTCGCCCAGCGCCTTCTGCGCCGTTTCGAGAATGCGCTTGACCACCTCGCGCCGGTTGCCGCGCGCGGCCTTGACCGCTTTTTCCAACGTGGCATAGCGGAACGGCGAACCAACCTTGAAGGACAGTTCCTGCAGTTCCCGGTACGTGGTGTTGAGACCGAGCCGATGCGCGATCGGCGCGTAGATCTCCATGGTCTCGAGCGCAATCCGGCGCCGCTTTTCCGGCGGCACGAAATCCAGCGTGCGCATGTTGTGGGTGCGGTCGGCCAGCTTGACCAGGATCACCCGCACATCGCGCGCCATCGCCAGCAGCATCTTGCGGAAGCTCTCCGCCTGCGCCTGCTCGCGGCTCTGGAATTCGAGCTTGTCCAGCTTGGTCAGGCCATCGACCAGCTCGGACACCTTGGGGCCGAATTTTTCCGCCAGCTCGCTCTTGGTGATGCCCTGGTCTTCCATCACGTCGTGCAGCAACGCCGCCATGATGGATTGGACATCGAGCTTCCAGTCGGCGCACAGTTCGGCCACCGCTACCGGATGCGTGATATAGGGCTCGCCGCTCTGGCGATACTGGCCGAGGTGAGCCTCGTCCGAGAACTGGAAGGCTTCGCGCACGTGCGCCTGATCCGCCGGCTTGAGATAAGCAAGCTTCTCCATCAGCCGGGTGATCGAGATCACCTGCTGGCGCGGGGGCACTGCGGGTTGCGAGGTCGGGCCGAAGAAGTGACGATAGGACTGCGCCAGCACCGCGTCGATGAAGAGCGCATCGCCCGGCGCCGCGCCCTGCGGCGCATCGCTCAGCTCACTTTCGGCGGCGGTCTGGGCGGCTCTTGCCTTGCCTGCACCCATTGCGGGGGCAACGGCACGCTCGCCAACGACATCGTTGCCAAGCGGATCGGGAAGATTGGGAGCGCCGGTACGCGCCGTCACGGTCGACTGACTGGGCACGGCGCGCTTGCGCTGAACGGGTGGCACTGCATCGCCACTCGCGTCACCAGTGGCTTCTCCGCGCGATCGCGCCGGCGTGGCCGTAGGGCTGGCCGTCGCGACAGGGGAGGAAGGCTGGGAGGAAGACATGTGGGCGGCTTCTGTAATCTGGCTGGTTAAGCAAGTACGCGAACAAGTACGTTAGCAGAGTCTCAATGCAAAGGTACGCGTTGCTAGGACTGGCCACCGCCGCCCGAAAATCAGGTCGGTACCTTCTTGAGCATCTCGATGCCGATCTGGCCCGAGGCGATCTCGCGCAGCGCCACAACCGTGGGCTTGTCCTTGGCCTCGACCTTGGGAGTGTGACCCTGCACCAGCTGACGGGCCCGGTACGTTGCCGCGAGCGCGAGCTCGAAGCGATTCGGGATGTGTTTCAGACAATCTTCGACGGTAATACGCGCCATATGTAATCCACCTCGGGACAAAACCTTATGCGATGCCGGCTATTTTACAGCACGCGGCAAGAAACGTTCCCGCCGCGCTCCGGATCAATGAATACCGAGCTCGATGAAGAGGTCGGCGTGACGCGCCTTTTGCGATGAAAACCGCAGACGGGTAGCGCGGATGACGCTGCGAAGCTGTTCGAGCGCCTGCTCGAAAACCTCGTTGATGATGACATAGTCCGACTCGGACGCGTGGGCCATCTCGCTGCCGGCTGCCAGCAGGCGGCGCACGATCACGTTCGGCTCGTCCTGGCCGCGCTTGTTCAGGCGCTCTTCAAGCGCTTGCAGCGACGGCGGCAGGATGAAGATCTCCATGGCGTTGGAAAAACGCTGGTGCACCTGCTGCGCGCCCTGCCAGTCGATTTCCAGCAGCACATCGTTGCCCTGGGCCATCTGTTGCTCGATCCACACCCGCGAGGTGGCGTAGTAGTTGCCGTGCACTTCCGCCCACTCGAGGAATTCGCCGCGATCGCGCGCCGCGCGGAACGCGTCCACGGTGGTGAAGTGGTATTCGCGGCCATCCTGCTCGCCGGGACGCGGCGCGCGCGTGGTGTGCGAGATGGATAGGCGAATGGCCTGGTCCTGCGCCAGCAGCGCGTTGACCAGGGTGGACTTGCCGGCGCCGGAAGGCGCCACCACCATGAACAGGTTGCCGGGGTAGGCGGTGTCGATGGCGACGTGGGACGACGTTTCACTCATGATGATTATTCTAGGTTCTGAATCTGTTCTCGCATCTGCTCGATCAGCAGTTTGAGTTCCATGGCGGCATCGGCCAGTTCTTTGGCCGCTGATTTGGAGCCCAGCGTGTTCGCTTCGCGGTTGAGCTCCTGCATCATGAAATCGAGCCGCTTGCCAACCTGCCCCCCCTTCTTGAGGATATGGCGGGTTTCGTTCAGGTGGGCCTGCAGGCGCGACAGCTCTTCGGCGATGTCGATGCGGATGCCGTAGACCGTGGCTTCCTGACGGATGCGCTCGCCGATTTCGTCTCGGCTCATCGAGGGCATGCCGCCGGGCGCTACCAGGTTGAAGGCCTCCTGCAGGCGCTCGGTGAGCTTGTCCTGGTGGTGGGCGATCAGTTGCGGGATGGTGGGCGTGAGGCGCTCGACGATGGCCAGCATGGCTTCGATGCGCTCGTCCAGCGTGGCCTTGAGCGCGTCGCCCTCGCGGCGGCGCGCTTCCAGCAACTGGCCCAGCGCTTCCTTGGCCGCGCCCGTCACGGCCTCGCGCAAGGCGTCCTGCGACAACTCGGGTTCCACCAGCACGCCGGGCCAGCGCAGGATCTCGCCCATGCGCAGCGAGCCGGCTTGCGTGAAGGTGACTGCTACCGTGGCCTCGATCGAGCGGATCTGCGCCAGCAAGGCATCGTTGAGCGCCAGCGTGGTGCCGCCGGCGCCGGCATCGGCGCGCTGCAGATTGATGCGGCATTCCAGCTTGCCGCGCGACAGCTTCGCCATGAGCATTTCCCGCAGCGCCGGCTCGAAGGCGCGGCATTCTTCGGGAGCCCGGAAAAACAGGTCGAGGAATCGCGAATTGACTGTGCGGAACTCCACCGAAACGGATGCGGTCCTGCCGGTTGGCGCGCCTTGCGCGTCCGTCAGCGGCGCCTGGCGCGTCGCCAGGCCGTAGCCTGTCATGCTGTGGATCATTAAGTAGTCTCGCGAAATGGCCATCTGGCCGCATGGGTTCAAACAGCCCGGGGAGCCGGCAGCCCCGCAACCACGCTGGTTGAACGCCGAAAAGAGAGGCCAAAATGGCCGCTATTGTGTTCTTTACAAGTCTTCGATTAGTCAGGACAATCCGGAGGCAATCAAGGTCCCGAATCCTATGACAGAGCCAAAGGGCGCATCACCTCCAAAGAGCGCACCGCTGCCCATCGGCACGCTGCTGTCCAACTATCGTATTGTAAAGAAGTTGGCCAGCGGGGGGTTCAGTTTCGTCTACCTTGCCACCGACGAGACTGGCTCCCCTGTCGCGATAAAGGAGTACCTGCCGTCGTCGCTGGCACGCCGCCAGCCCGGCGAGCTGATCCCGGTGGTGCCCGAGGAAAGCGCGGCGTCGTTCCGGCTGGGGCTCAAGTATTTCTTCGAGGAAGGCCGCTCGCTGGCGAAGATTTCGCATCCCAGCGTGGTGCGCGTGGTGAATTTCTTCCGAGAGAATTCCACCGTCTACATGGTGATGAACTACGAGCTGGGCAAGACACTGCAGGAACACATCCTGCACGCGCGCCAGCAAGGCCGCGCCAAGGTGCTGCGCGAACACTTCATCCGCAAGGTCTTCCACGACCTGATGAGCGGCCTGCGCGAAGTGCATATCCACAAGCTGCTGCACCTGGACATCAAGCCCGGCAACATCTACCTGCGCGAAGACGAATCGCCCATCCTGCTCGATTTTGGTGCCGCCCGCCAGATCCTGACCATGGAGGCCGCGCGCTTCCAGCCCATGTACACGCCGGGCTTTGCCGCGCCGGAGCTGTACGGCAAGCATTCCGAGCTGGGCCCGTGGACCGACATCTACAGCCTTGGCGCCACGCTCTACGCCTGCATGGCCGGCATGCCGCCCCAGGAGGCCAACCAGCGCGAGAAGGACGACCGCATGGCGGACTCCATCACGCGACTGCGCGCCAGCTATACCGACGGCCTGGTGGACCTGGTCGAATGGTGCCTGCGGCTGCCCCCTTCCGAGCGGCCGCAGAGCGTGTTCCGGCTGCAAAAGGAGCTGCGCGAACAAACCAATGCACTAGGCGAGCAGGCCGCCGCGCCTGCAGCCGCGGCCGCCGAGCGCCCCCTCGCAAGCCGGTTCCTGACGCTGCTGCGCAAGCGCGAGGAGCCAGCCGCGGCAGTCCAGGCCAAGGAGGCCGGCGCAAGCGGCGAATAAAGCACGTAGTGGCGCCATCCCCCGCGCCATGCGCAGCCGCCTCCGTGCCCCCCTTCTGCCACCATTTACAACTATGATGAGAACCGTCGCCTCGCGGCCCGCCCGCACGCTGTGCCGGTGGAGCGCGCGGATGACGCCGCCGTCTCTCAAGAACTGACTCCTACAGCCACCATGCGATTCTCCGTCTACCAGGAAAGCAGAAAAGGCGGCCGCCGCATCAACCAGGACCGCATGGGCTATTGCTTTACGCGGGATGCCCTGCTGATGGTGCTGGCCGATGGCCTGGGCGGCCACGCGCTGGGCGAAGTCGCCGCGCAGCAAGCCTTGCAGACCCTGGCGCGCCAGTTCCAGGCCCAGGCCCGGCCTTCGATCCGCAATCCTGCCGATTTCCTGCAGGACACCATCATGCTGGCCCACCGGGAAATCCATCGCTACGCCGAGGCCAACCAGCTGGCCGACGTCCCGCGCACCACTGTGGTCTGCTGCCTGGTCCAGAACGGCCAGATCCACTGGGCCCACGCCGGCGACTCGCGCCTCTACCTGGTGCGCAAGGGCAACCTGCTGACCCGCACGCGCGACCACTCCAAGATCGAGAACCTGCTGCAGCAGGAGCGCGTGCTGCCAATGGATGTGGCCAACCACCCCGAGCGCAACAAGCTCTACAACTGCCTGGGTTCGCCCAACCTGCCGCTGATCGATATCGGCGGCCCGCTGCGGCTGGAGCCGGGCGACGTGGCGCTGCTGTGCTCCGACGGGCTGTGGGGCAGCATCGAAGAGCAACTGCTGATCGAGAAGGTCACCAACTTGTCCGTGGTGCATGCCATCCCGGACCTGATCGAGCAGGCGCTGCACAACGCCGGCGACGGCGCCGACAACACCACAGCCATCGCCATGATGTGGGAACTCGACGCCCACCTGTCCAACGAGGACTCGGTCGCCACCGAGACCCTGCCGCTCAACACGTTCACCACCTCGATCCTGGAGAACAACGGCGGCGATACCGACCTGCTCTCCGAGGAGGAGATCGAGCGCTCCATCGCTGAGATCCGCGCGGCGATCGACAAGACCAGCAATTTCATGCGCTGAGCCCGGGCCAAAGTACCGCCCGCGCCGCAATGGCGCGGGAATTCGCATGCCCCCGCGGGGGGAGTTGGCGCAGGACGCGCACGCGCAGCCCGGCGGCGTTAAAATCCGGGTCCTGAATCGATTTCCGAGAAAACCCCCACATGCGACCCAGCGGACGCGCAGCCGATGCGCTGCGCCCTATTGCTCTGACCCGCCACTACACCCGCCACGCCGAAGGTGCTGTCCTGAGTGCCTTTGGCGACACCAAGGTGCTGTGCACCGCCAGCGTGCTGGCCAAGGTGCCCCCCCACAAGAAGGGCAGCGGCGAAGGCTGGGTCACCGCCGAGTACGGCATGCTGCCGCGCGCCACCCACACGCGCTCGGACCGTGAAGCCGCCCGCGGCAAGCAGACCGGGCGCACGCAGGAGATCCAGCGCCTGATCGGCCGCGCGATGCGCTCGGTGTTCGATCTGTCCGCGCTGGGCGAATTCACCATTCACCTGGACTGCGACGTGCTGCAGGCCGATGGCGGCACCCGCACCGCGGCCATCACCGGCGCGTTCGTGGCCGCCCATGACGCTGTTTCCGCCATGCTGCGCGACGGCCAGATCAAGGCCAGCCCGATCCGCGACTTCGTTGCCGCCGTGTCGGTTGGCATGGTGGATGGCGTGGCCGTGCTCGACCTGGATTATGCCGAGGACAGCAACTGCGACACCGACATGAACGTGGTGATGACCGGCAGCGGCGGCTTTGTCGAAGTGCAAGGCACCGCCGAGGGCGTGCCGTTCAGCCGTGCCGATCTCGATGCGATGACGCGCATCGCCGAGCAAGGCATCGCCGAACTGGTGGCGCACCAGCGCCGCGCGCTGGGCCTGGCCTGATACGGTGAACGCCATGCAACGCCTGGTCCTCGCCTCCAACAACCCCGGCAAGCTCGGCGAGTTTGGCGCGCTGCTGGCGCCGCTCGGCTTCGAGGTGGTCCCGCAGGGGCAGCTCGGCATTGCCGAGGCCGAGGAGCCCTACGCCACCTTCGTCGAGAACGCCCTCACCAAGGCGCGCCACGCCAGCCGCCTGGCCGGCCTGCCCGCGCTGGCGGATGACTCCGGCATCTGCGTCGACGCGCTGGATGGCGCGCCGGGCGTCTACTCGGCACGTTATGCGCAACTCGTGGGCAAGCCCAAGTCCGATGCCGCCAACAACGCGCACCTCATCTCGCAGCTGGCCGGCAAGCTCAACCGCCACGCCTACTACTACTGTGTGCTGGTGCTGGTGCGCCATGCCGAGGATCCGCGGCCGGTGATCGCCGAGGGCGTGTGGGCTGGCGAGGTGGTCGACGCGCCGCGCGGCAACGCCGGCTTTGGCTACGACCCACACTTCCTGCTGCCGCACCTGGGCAAGACCGCGGCCGAGTTGAGCGCCGAGGAAAAAAACGCCGTCAGCCACCGTGCGCTCGCGCTCAAAGCGCTGACCGAGCGCCTGCAGGCCGGCGGCCCCGGGACTGGCTGCCCATGATCCCGATCGTTCCCCTGGCGTCCACGGGCGCCAGCGCCCCCGCCGATACCAAGTCATTGTGGCTGCAGCCGGGCCAGCTCGCGCTGCCCGGCTCCCCGCCGCTGTCGCTCTACGTGCATATTCCGTGGTGCGTGCGAAAGTGCCCGTACTGCGATTTCAACTCGCATGCCGTGCCCGGCGCGGCGGACAGCCACGACATCCCGGAAGACGCCTACCTGGATGCGCTGCGCGCCGACCTGGAGCAATCACTGCCGCTGGTGTGGGGCCGCCAGGTGCACACGGTCTTCATCGGAGGCGGCACGCCTAGCCTGCTGTCGGCCGCCGGCATGGACCGGCTGCTGTCGGATATCCGCGCGCTGTTGCCGCTGGACGCCGACGCCGAGATCACGATGGAGGCCAACCCCGGCACGTTCGAAGCAGAGCGCTTCGCCAGCTATCGCGCCAGCGGCATCAACCGCTTGTCCATCGGCATCCAGAGTTTCAACGACCGCCATCTTGCCGCGCTTGGCCGCATCCACGGCGGCGCCGAAGCCCGCGCGGCGATCGGCATCGCGCTGGACAACTTCGACAACGTCAACCTCGACCTAATGTACGCGCTGCCTGGCCAGACGATGGCGGAATGTGCCAATGACCTGGAGACGGCACTCTCGTTCAACACCACGCACCTGTCGCTCTATCACCTGACGCTGGAGCCCAACACGCTGTTCGCCAAGTTCCCGCCGGCGCTGCCGGATGACGACAGCGCGTATGAAATGCAGGACCTGATCGAAGCACGCACCGCGCAGGCGGGCTACGTCCACTACGAAACCTCGGCCTACGCCCGGCCGCACCGGCAAGCGCGCCACAACCTGAACTACTGGCGCTTTGGCGACTACCTGGGCATCGGGGCCGGCGCGCACGGCAAGCTATCGTTCCCGCACCGGGTGCTGCGCCAGATGCGCCACAAGCATCCCGCCACGTATATGGCGCAGGCCATGGCCGGCAACGCAGTGCAGGAGCAGCACGATGTCGGCGCAGCCGACCTGCCCTTCGAGTTCATGCTGAACGCGCTGCGCCTCACTGACGGCGTGCCGGCCAGCACGTTCTTCGACCACACCGGGCTGCCGCTGCACACCATCAGCCGCGACCTGGCCGCCGCCGAAAAGAAAGGCCTGCTGGAAGCGGATCTCGCTACCATCAAGCCCACAGAACTGGGACGGCGCTTCCTGAACGACCTGCAGGAGATGTTCCTGAAAGGTTGATCGCATACCACGCTGCCACAAGCAAAACGGCCACCCGAGGGTGGCCGTTTTGCTCGCGTGCGCGGCGCGAAGGCACGCCGGTCAGTACGGCGTCGCCATGTCGTTGGCCACCTGGGCGCGGGAACCGATGCGCAGACTGCTTACGTTGCGTTGCGTCACGGTAGCCATGCGGCCATCGTCCAGCCGCACGTTGACGCGATACACGGTATCGGTGCTGCTGCCTGCGCGCTTCTCGATCTGGTTGCCCGCCACGCCACCCGCCACGGCGCCGCCGATGGTGGCAATGGTATTGCCGGTGCCCCCGCCGATCTGGTGGCCCAGCAAGCCGCCGGCCACGCCGCCGATTACCGTGCCGAGCAAGCCCGAGCTGTTTTGCTGCGTCGTCACCGGCTCGATCGATTCCACCCGGCCATAGAACACCGAATTCGCGGGCGCCTGGTAGGTGTTGGTGCCCGGGGGCGGGGGCGGTGCCTGATAGGCTGCTTGCTGCGGCGCACCGTAGCCACCACCATAGCCGCCGCCATAACCACCACCGGGCGCCGCGCAACCCGCCAAACCCACCACCGCGGCCGCCGCCGCCACGCCCAACAGAGTCTTGCCGTTCATTGGTTATTCTCCTCGATTGACTGCTACTGCATGGAACAGGAGGGAGCGCCCACATGGGCACGACTCCCCTCACGCATGATAGGAGCATGAATCCGGATTGAAGGTTCCGCCGTGTCCGACAGGCACCGACAAGGCCACAGGCATTTTCTCATGCCCCCAGGCCGCGCGGCCTTGCTATAATGCGCGGCGCTGGCCGTAGCGCCAGCATCGAAGCAGCATGCGGCACGGACAGGGGCCTTCCCTGTTCGCGCTACAATGCCTGCTCTTCCCCCGGGAAGCGTGGCCGAGTGGTTTAAGGCAGCAGTCTTGAAAACTGCCGATGGGGTGACCCATCCGTGAGTTCGAATCTCACCGCTTCCGCCATCAATCCAATGTAAATCATTGATTTACAAATGGATTTCTATTTCGTCGCAACGCCCACCTACGCTTTTACCTGCACGCAAGCGTACTCACAGCCGACCGCAGCGCTTTTGTAGATTCATCACAGCATGATGCATTCTTTGCCGAGTCGCTCTCGCCTCTGCGGTACGTCGGCTGACGGGTTCCATTTCCCGCCGCACAAGCGAACGGTGCCCACCCCAGGGGCCTTCCGAAACGCGAACCCATTTCAAACGTTGGCGACAGGCTTTTCGAGTGCGGCATGACACCTGTGCCACGCTAGTGCTTGTCGCTCTCCGGATACCAGTAGATGCGCTTGCGCTTGCCGACCCCCGCGATATTGATCTTTTGGGCACCTAGCGCCGAGGTGGCATCCCCCCCTCCGGCGCCGGTCTGGTTGCCACCGCCGAGCAAGACCGGCACTACACCGCTGCCAATCGATACCATGCCGAATACCGGGGAAGGCGGAAAGCCGCCGCCATCCAGGATGATCGAACGCTGTGGGTTTTGGCCTGAAGCTGTAAGGAAGCTGAAGGAATAGCTCCGGGCAATGCCAAGATTGGGGTAGCACATGCCGGCCTGCGGCACGGCTGGCGTATTTGTGCCGATCGTGGTGTAGCCGCTGACGGTCAGTGGCGCGTTCACCGCTTTCTCACCGGGATTCGTGAGCGTGATATAGAAGCCCGCGCCAGTACCGTTGTACTTAGCCGTGGTGCTGGTGTCGTCGACGAGACTGGCCTCGGTGATGGGCGTCCAGGTGGCCGGCATGCCGAGTATGTTGGGGTCCTTCAACATGTAGAGGCGATTGACCACGTTATAGGCAGTCCCCTGCGTCGTTGAGGCGGAATAGAGAGGATGCTCTCGGTCACCCGTGCCGGCTGTAATGGCGTCGTAGGCAGCGGTGGAAATGACGTCGGGTGCATAGAAGAACTTGCGCGCGTTGTTCGTGCTGGCTGCGCCGCCGAGTGCAGCAAGCTTGTTAAGCGTCCAGTTGACAGGCGCATTGCCCGCGGTAGTCTCAAAGTCGGCTCTCCAGAGATTGCCGCCGACGTCGCCAACATACAGGCGTTCGATATAACCGTCGCCATTGCGATCAAGCCCCGTGACATCCGACGGGATGGCCCGGGTCAGGCCGGCAACCGCCAGGCATGTGCCGCTCATACCGCTACAGTTGGGCAGCGCGCTCCACACAACGGCGCCGCTGACGGCATCGAATGCCACGATGCCGCGTCCCATGGTATCAACTCCCGGCGACGGATCACTGTCCTCGGCCGAGTCATAGCCCGCGCCCATCACCACCAACGGGTTGGCGTAGCCGCGCACGCGCATTACGCGCGGCTGGGACCAGGTCTGGCCGAGTTCAGGGATATCAGCATTGGTGCGTTTCCACAGGAAGCGCGGATTGACGGGATCGGTCACGTCAATTGCATAGATCAGCCGCCCGCCGCGGCGTGCCGTCAGGTAAATGACCACACGAGGATTCGCCGCGTCGCGCAAGTCCTGCATCACGGTGGTACTTCCATCGAAGAAGTAATCCCGCGGCGCCGGAGCGGGGGTGATACCGCCAGGCGTGGTCGAGAGCTGCACCTCCGGAGAGTTGGTATAAAGGCGGCTGAGCTTGCCAAGGAACTCCGGTGCGATGAAGCCCCATAGCTCGCCGCCCGGCCTCACGCTGCCGATGCCCTGCGTCTGGTTACCGTTGATAGCATGGAACACGCCATCGTTGGTGCCGTAGAACACCACAACTCCCTTGCTGCCGCCATAGTTGACGACAGCCGGCCTGGAATGCAGTACGTCTGCGTGGATCGAACTGCGCACGGTCACCGGCGTGCCGGGACCTGGCTCTGCTTCGGTGCCGGCCAGGCTGGTGGTATCCGAAGCAGCGACGTCCTGGCCGCGTACCCAGGCGATGAGCTTGGGCAATTCGGTGGCGGTGATGGTCTTCGCGCCGCTGGTCCCCGAGTTGATGACGGCAAGGCCGCCGGTCGAACTCGTGTCCTTCAGCCATGTGTTGGAACTATCGAATGACGGCATCGCCGCGCTCGTCGGGCAACTACCCGCGCCGTTGCAGGTGATCAGTTGCCGGCTGGTCTGGCTGGTCAGCAACTGTGCGCGCAGCATCTCTCCCGCCCCCCCCTTCTCCACGACCTCTCCATCAGGGGAATCAAGGCCCCACCCGACACTTGACGGGCTATTCTGCCAGTATCCCGTGGCCGGCCAACTACCGACTGCGCTGCTCCCGTAGCCGGTCGCGCCAAAGGAAAGCGGCGGCTCCGTAGTCCAAAAACTGATGGCGTTCGGGGAGATGAAGCCCGTCGCCGCGTTGCTGATGGCAGCGTTGCCCTTGGCATCCTGCAGCACGATGTTGCCACCGGCGTCATAGCCGATCTGGTACTGCTTGAGATTGCCTTGCCACCGTGGTGCCGCGGTGGCATCCGGGCGGAACATTCCCACATAGACCTGGTTGAGGAACTGACCTTGGGCATTAACGGAGGCCGGAAGGCTGACCGAGGCAAACACGCTATTGATGGCCTGCACTTCGTTGAAGATCTGCAGCAAGGCCGAAGTCAGTCCATTGACGTCACCGAGCTGTACCACGTAAGTCTTGCCGCCGCCATTGGTCGCCATGCTGCTCGCGAACTGAACATAGTCAGGATTCTTGCTATCGGTCACCGCGATCGTGTAGGTCACGATGTTCTGACGGTTGGCCATGTTGCCCTGGACGTCAGTCTGGTACATGAAGCGAGCCCATTCGTCGCCCCAGTTGCTCTGGTATTTGTTGTTGGGAGCGGGAATGACAATCTGCTGCTGCTGAGCTGTAGTCGCGCCTGCTGCGGCCAGGGCATTGATGACATTCTGGCCGGTGTCTTGCGGCTTGCCGTTGTTCACGGCGTTGGCGATATAGATGACAAAATTGCGCTGACAGGGGTTGTCGATCGGCGAGGTGTACTTGGTGCCGGACAAGCCAGTCTGGCCGGCATAGTAGGCCCACGATTCCTGCATACCGCCACCGACCTGCGAGTTGTTCGAGTTGTCGGCCTGACGGTCGATTGTTTTCACATAGCGAAGGAAGCTGTCGACCCCGCTGTTGTCCATCAGCGGCAACTTGAAAGGTGCCACGGACGGGAACTTGAACTGGCCGCCGACGTTGCTCCCGCTGCCGAACATCATCACGCCGAGATTGAGGTTGCCCAGCAGTGTGGGGCTGGTCTTGATCGACGACACCGCGTTGTAGAGCGCGCATTGCTCGGCGCCGACGTCCTTGCCATCGTTATTGCTGGAGACGACCCCCGATGTGGAGCAGGTGAAGCTGGCCGACGCATCCCAGGTCGATGCATTGTCGAACAGGATCAGCACATTGGGCTTGCCGGCCTGGGGCTGCAAGCCAGTGTACAGATCGATGTCCTCCGCCATTGCCGGGTGCAAGGCAGAAAGCGCGAGTAACGTGGCGATGGCAATGCGCGAGGCAGCGCGTTCAGCGAATTGACGCATTGTGAGTCCTGAGTTCGGAGGTGAGGCAATCGATAACTGAGTCGTGGCCGCAAACTTACGGGCATGCCGTGCCGACCGGCACGCGTACTGAGATGCCCTGGTGCAAGGTGGTGTTGGTCGCAGTGGCTGCGCTATCGCTGACGCTGGCCTTTACATCCCATTGAGTGGCATTGCACAGTGAATTTCCGCCGCCACCGCCGGATGCCGTCAAGATGCCAGTGTCCTGGTTACCATTGCCAACGAAGCAGGAAACGTCGTCAGCATTGGACGTATCGAGATCCGTATTCTTTACCGGCTTGCTGGTCTGGCACACCGGCGCCGCAACCTGCGCCGTATAGTCAGCGCGGCCATCGCCGTTCACATCGACCGGCACGCTAGCCGCCGCTGCCGTGGGGTTGGCAGTGAAGTCATTGCTAATAACCTGCTCAATGCCTTGTTGCGCGGCATTCTGCGCTTCCACGCCGTGCTGCTGGTTAGCGGCGACCTTCACATTGATGACACTGGAGCTGACCAGCGATATCGTCATCAGCAAAAAGATCACCAGGAAAATCAGCGTGACGATCAGGGTGGCGCCGGACTGCCGGCGCAGCGCGATTTGCATGGCTTACTCCCGGCGGCCTGCCACATTGGCCAGCCTTGCCACCCGGGCGTAGACATGGCGCTTGAAGCCGTCGTTGAACGGGCCGCTTACGGTGGCACGTCCGAGATCATAGGTGCGGCTGTCTGTCCAGCCGAGTGAGGCCCTTTGCGTGCGGGCAAGGACGTTAATGCGTACAGAGGTGACGTTCTGCCAGTTGGTAAGGGCGGTCGTCCAATCATATGCGGGTACCGAGGTACAGATCGCGCTGTTGTTCACGCCGGGGTCGCTGACGTAGCAGTCGGCGGAACCGTTATTGTCGAGATCCACGCCGTAAGATAAATGCATGTCCTGAATGCCTTGTGCCACCGAATTGACCTGAAAGGCTCCGCCGGACAGTTCGGCCATCTTCAGCGTCGGCACGCCGTCACCAGCGCCGGAACACACATCGCAGGCGGCAAGATAAAAGATACGGACTACCGCCGGGCGCAACTCCGCGACAACGGTCGGGTCACATGCCTTGGTGCGCATGGTGAAGGCCGGGGCGCTGGCACCGAACACGAACGATGTGGCGTCGCTGGAACAGAACGATACCTGCATATAGGACTGCCCGGCGGCGGCGGCCGCCGCCGGCGTCGTCGACACGCGCCTTACCACAAGTATTTCCGATGCCGGCGCCAGGTTCGGCAAGCATGAGGCCACAGTGCCCGGTGCGTAGCCTTGGAGAGCGAGAGGCACTGTCGCGGGCGAGTTGACAAAACCCAAGGCATTCGGCGCTGCGGCGCACAGAGCGGGACTTGCTACGGTTGCGCCGTTCGCTACGCTGGCGGCACCAAAGAAGCCGGCAAGTTCAATCTCACGGCCTAGCGTGTCTAGCACGTAGCGCCCGTTTTCCACTTGGTCGGCGCCGTTGGAGAACTCCGAGCGTGACCGTGTGGTGGAGAAATACAGACTCCCCAGCGCCGTCAACAGCAGCAGCCCGAGCGTCATCCCGATCATCAACTCGACAAGGGAAATCCCACGCTGCCGGTGGAGTATTGCAATTCGCGGCCGATTCACGAGAGAACTCCAATGCGGACCTGAATGCTCACTGTGCGGCGATAGCTGTCATTGCCGAACTGTCCGTTGCCGCATGGCAGCGCCGGCGCGGTTGTCTTTGCAAGGCCCTGCCAGGCCACTGTGATGCGATAGATCTGGTTCGTGGCATCGAGCGCTTCGATACAGCCAAGCGCACCGATCATGCCCCCGACCGCCTTGCCGCCGTTGTTTTCCGCGCTACCCAGCAATTCCGTCCCCCAAGCTGCCAGGTCGGCGTTTGCGGTGGCTTGCTGGGCGGCGGAACCAACTGTGCAGGCTGGAGCCGGAACCGTGGCGGTTCCCGCTGTAGTCATGGTGGTCCCGCTGGCATAGCAGGCCACGGCCTGGCGGTTCGCATTGAGCCGAGCCGCCATGTCCTGAAGCAGGGTCAGCGCCTGCACGCGTTGATAGGATTCCATTTCCGACTGCCCGGAGCGGGCGATCAGGCCGGCGGTGCCAAGTAGTGCCACCAGCAGGATCACGATCGATACCAAGACCTCGATCAGCGTGGCGCCGCACTGCGCGGACTGGCATAGGCATTTGCACTTACGTGGTGCACGCGAGTTCATGTACATGTCCCCGATACCACAGCGACGCGGCCAGTTCCACTCACCTGCACGCAGATTGTCGAAGCCGCCTGAGGCGATACCGCTGGCGCTACCTGGAACGTCAGGCTGCCGGTAGCGGGCCTGCCGTCGTTGCCGACGGATAGGGAGTTGCCAGCGCTGGCGGTGATCGAAATGCCGTCATACGGACCGAAACTGCGCACCTTTTCGGTTCCCGCCGTTACGGCCCAGCCCCCGGCCCAAGTGCCGGAGGTGGCCATGGTGACGCTGCTGTTGCGCTTGACCGCCTCGCTGCGCGTCAATGTCAGCGCAGCGGAAAGATCCAGCGAGGCATTCCGTGCGCGTTGTGTCGCGATCAGGCTCGAGAACGACGGGGCTGCGGCAAACGCTACGATGGCAAACACCGTCAGTGTTACCAACAATTCTATTAGTGTGAATCCGCGATCTGCGAGCGCGCAGGCTATATTCGATGCACGAGTATTTCGCATAGGCTACTTCCAGCAGCTCGATCCCGTGCCGGAGACGCTCTTGTCCCCGGTACTCGACAGCGTCAGCGTTCCGCACGCGGTGTCGTTCGTGGCTTGCGTGCCCTGCGGCGCCGCCGTCAGGACATATCCAAGCGGCGGACCTGCGACCGCGGTGACAGTGATTTGATAGTTGGAGGAAATCGCCGCGGGAAGACTTGCATAGCCGAGTGCGGCCAGGCTTGTGGCATAGCTCCGGTTGTCCACCAGAAAGCGCTCCTGCATGCTGGCGACTTCCAGCAAGAACGACTCTGCCGCTGCGCGATTGGAGCGCACGACGTATTGGACATAGGAGGGATAAGCGGCAGCGGCAAGGATGCCGATGATTGCCACGGTGACCATCAACTCGATGAGCGTAAAGCCGCCCCCTAGCCGAGCGTGGCGACCCGAACCGCCGCACGCCGTGGCTACCCCAAACTCCCGAAATAGCCGATGCTCTCGGCTATATCGCACCGCCGGGCTTCTGTGGCCCATGCTCGCGCTCCTTTTTATTTTCCCCGGATGACCCAGTTCCGAAGTCTTACGCGGCGAGTGTAGTCGCGATTCAAGTCATGGTCAAAGGTGTCAATGAGCGTCCTTCGGGGAGCGTTGCATGGACCCCACTGCGATGCGCCTCGCGCCGCCAGTGGGTGGCCTAGAACGTGAGGTGAATGCCAAGCAGATGGCGATGGCCAAGAGCCGTTATCGCAACATTGATCGCAATCACTTTTGATTTCTTCTGCAGCCCACTCGTTTCGCCAGTGCTTGCGAAGGTGCCACTCACGGAGAGAGGGCAGGTACGCCACGATCAGCGTCGCCGTCAGCGCCACCCACGGCGCCATCCTGGCTGCCTCATTTCGCCGGACATGACGCCTCCCCTCAAGACATCGCCGCACGGAGCCGCAGTGCTAGACCTCCTAGCAATGACCCTTGGCATCGTGGCGCTCGCGCTGATCATCCACAAGTGCAGCGATCTCGGCTGAACCGGTCCGCGCTGCCCGGTTCACCCTGGCTCGACCGGCGCCGTCAGCAAGCGATACGCCTGCTCCTGCGTAATATCCAGCCGGTAGTGCCGCGCCAGCATGCGCGCGAAGTGATGCGCGGCGCCCGGCTCGCAGTGCCTCAACTGCTCGCGGTAGGCCTCCAACTCGAAACGCAGCCGCCAGCGCGGGCTCGCTAGGTAGAGCACGCCCATCAGGCCGCACCAGCGCCAGAACTGGCGCACGTGCACCTTCTCATGCTCGATCAGCGCGTGGCTCACGCCGGGCCGCACCAGGATCAGCGGCCCCGGCGCGAAGCCATCGAACCCGCGCGGAATCAACCACCGGGACTTGGTCTCGATCAGCAGGCAGAGGGGCGATTTGCAGAAGCGGATCATGGCAGGTGACAGCGGCGAGATAGCGCAAGGCGCGCATGGGCGTGCATAGGCGTGTTAGCCCAAGCCTATCAGGTCGCGCAGGCCCGCGTCCAAACCTACCCGCCAAAATAAAAACGCCCCGCTTTTGGCGGGGCAAAGAGCAATCGTGTGCTTAGTCGATGCTGATCTTGCCGGCTTCGATCACGCCCTTCCAGCGCTGGAGTTCCTGCTTCTCGAACTGCTCGAATTGCTCCGGTGTATTGGCGACCACCTCGAAACCGTTCTCGGCCAGCTTCTGGCGCATCTGCGGCTCGTTGAGCGAGCCGACCAGCGCGGCATGCAGTCTCGTCTTGACGTCCTTCGGCAGCCCGCGCGGCGCGGCCACGGCTTGCCACGAATACACGTCCACGTCCTTCACGCCGCCCTCCGCCATGGTGGGCACGTTCGGCAGCACCGCCGAGCGCTTGTCGCCGGTCACCGCCAGCGCCTTGAGCTTGCCGCTGCGGATATGCTGCAGCACCGCGTTGACGTTCTGGAACGAGACGTCCACCTGGCCGGCGAGCAGGTCGGAGATGGCCGGCGCCCCACCCTTATAAGGAACGTGGAGGCCGTCGGTGCCGGACTTTTGCCAGAACAGCGCGGCCGTCAAATGGTCCGACGAACCTGCCCCGGAGCTGGCGAACGCCACCTTGCCCGGATTCTTCTTCATGTACGCGACCAGCTCCTGCAAGTTCTTCGCGGGGAAGTCCGGCTTGGTGACCAGCACGTTGGGTGCGCGCACGGCCACCGTCAGCAGGTCGAAGTCCTTGGCCGGGTCATAGCCCAGGTTCTTTTGCAGGAACGGGTTCACGGCATAGACGCCGATCGACGCCACCAGCAAGGTGTAGCCATCGGCGGGCGCGCGCTTGACCATGGTCGCGCCGATGGCCCCGGTAGCGCCGGGGCGATTGTCGATCACGAACGGCTGGCCCAGCTTTTCATTGAGCGGCACCGCCAGCATGCGCGCGATGGTATCGGTGGAGCCGCCCGCAGGGAACGGCACCACCACGGATACGGCCTTCTGGGGCCATGCCGGCGAGGCGGCCGCTGCACTGGTCACGGCGCCTGCGGTGGCCAGTGCCGCCATGGCAGCGAGCGTGGCCGCGGCAAGCCGGCCGAACTTGCGCCGCGCGGGTGCGGCGAGCATGCCCGCGGCAGCCGGCCGGCCATCAAATTTGTTCATGGTTGTCTCCTTGTGCTTGGTGGTTTTCTTGTCTTGTATTCGTGCGGGGGCCGCAGATGCGGCTCACCGGACCATGCAGGGCGCCTTGTTGTTGAAGGTCCAGCCCGGGATCAGGAATTGCATGGCCACGGCGTCGTCGCGTGCACCCAGCCCCATGCTCTTGTAGCGCTCGTGCGCCAGCGCGAGTTGCGCCATATCGAGCTCCACGCCCAGGCCCGGCTCCGTCGGCACGGCCACCTTGCCGTTCTCGATCTTCAGTGGCGCCTTGGTCAGGCGCTCGCCGTCCTGCCAGATCCAGTGGGTGTCGATGGCGGTGACGCGGCCCGGCGCGGCGGCGGCCACGTGGGTGAACATCGCCAGCGAAATATCGAAGTGATTGTTCGAGTGCGAGCCCCAGGTCAGGCCCCACTCGGCGCACATCTGCGCCACCCGCACCGAGCCCTGCATGGTCCAGAAATGCGGATCGGCCAGCGGGATGTCCACGGATTGCAGGCGCACCGCGTGGCCCATCTGGCGCCAGTCGGTCGCGACCATGTTGGTGGCGGTGGGCAGGCCGGTGGCGGTACGGAACTCGGCCATGACCTCGCGGCCCGAGTAGCCCTCCTCCGCGCCGCAAGGATCTTCGGCATAGGCCAGCACGCCATGCTTGTCGCGGCACAGGCGCACGGCTTCGGCCAGCGACCACGCGCCGTTGGGATCCAGCGTGATGCGCGCCTTGGGGAAGCGCTCGGCGAGCGCCAGGATGGCTTCCATCTCTTCGTCGCCGCGCAGCACGCCGCCCTTGAGCTTGAAATCGTTGAAGCCATAGCGCTCATAGGCAGCTTGCGCCAGGCGTACCACGCCCTCGGCATTCATCGCGGCTTCATTGCGCAGGCGGAACCAGTCGTTGTCCGCCTCGGGCTCGCTGCGATAGGCAAGCGTGGTGCGGTTACGGTCCCCGATATAGAACAGGTAGCCCAGCATCTCCACGGCGTCGCGCTGCTGGCCTTCGCCCAACAGCGCGGCCACCGGCACGCCCAGATGCTTGCCCAGCAGGTCGAGCAGCGCCGCCTCGAGCGCGGTGACCGCATGGATGGCGATGCGCAGGTCGAACGTCTGCAGGCCACGCCCGCCCGCGTCGCGGCTGGCAAAGGCGGTGCGCACGCGATTGAGCAGCGCCTGGTGGTTGCCGATCGACTGGCCGGCGAGGAGTTCGCGCGCATCCTCCAGCGTCTGGCGGATCGCTTCGCCGCCGGGCACCTCGCCGACGCCCGTATTGCCCGCGCTGTCTTTCAGGATGACGATATTGCGGGTGAAGAACGGACCGTGCGCGCCGGACAGGTTCATCAGCATGCTGTCGTGGCCGGCCACCGGCACGACGGTCAGCTCGGTGATGACGGGCGTGCCTGCCATGGGCGCGGCGCAAAGGGATGATTGGGTCATGTTGAACTCCAGCAGGAAGAGCGGCTCGCCGCCTTGGCTGCCGGCCCTTGCGGGTTGTCTCGGGTTGGATACGCCGGCTGCTGCCGGATCCTTGTGCGCGGTGCTTGCCAGGTCCCAAAGCGGCTGCTACAGCCCATGCAACGGGAGACACCTGTTATCTGTCGTCATATAACCTACGACGCAGTATAATGAGGCCATTGCGATCCGGTCAAGTCCCAGCCCATCACCATGTCAAACCCGATGTTTGCCTCCACTCCCCCGCTGCGGCGCCGCGGCCGTACGCTTGCCGAAGAGGCGGTGAGCAACCTGAGCGAGCGCATCCAGCAAGGCCAGCTCAAGCCGGGCGACAAGTTGCCGACCGAGTCCGAGATCATGGCCGCGCTCGGCGTCAGCCGCACCGTGGTGCGCGAAGCGCTGTCGCGGCTACAGGCCAGCGGGCTGGTGGAAACCCGCCACGGAATCGGCACCTTTGTGCTGGCGCGCAGCGCCGAGAACGGCTCGCCCTTTCGCATCGATCCCGCCACCATGGGCACTGCCATGGACGTGCTGGCCATGCTGGAATTCCGCGTCAGCCTGGAAGCCGAAGCAGCCAGCCTGGCGGCATCGCGGCGCAGCGATGAGCAACTGACGGCGATGCGTGGCGCGCTCGATGAGCTCAAGCGCACGGCGGCGGGCGGCGAGGATTCTGTCGGTGCCGATTTCGAGTTCCACCTGCTGATTGCGCGCGCCACCGGCAACCGCTACTTCACGGACATCATGGGCCACCTCGGCACCATGGTGATCCCGCGCAGCCGGCTGCATGTCAGCGCGCAGGAGCGGGAGCAGTACCTTGAGCGCGTCAATATCGAGCACGAGAACATCTTTGACGCCATTGAGCGGCGCGACCCCGAAGGCGCCAAGGCCGCCATGCGCATGCACCTGACCAACAGCCGCGAACGCCTGCGCAAGGCGTCGGCGGCGGTGGAAGCCGGCTAGGGGCGGGCTGCCGGCGCATCCCGGCGGGATCCGGGATTTCCTGCTTGCCCAACGAGCGCCCCATGTTGTAGGATGTCTTACAATAATGCGCGGCGAGGCTATGTCCCCATTTATGCGTCCCGCGTGTCAGCCCGGGACCACATACACGCCGCCTCAAGCGCAAGCTATGGCGCGCCCCCACTTGATTGCAGTTGAAAAGCAGGAAACGCTAATGACCATTACCGGCGAAATGCTGATCGGCGCCAGCGCAGTGCGCGGCACCACCAAGATCCTCCATGCCACCAACCCGGCCACGGGTGAAGTCCTGGCACCGGAATTCCATGGCGGCGGCGCCGCCGAGGCCGAGCGTGCCTGCGCACTGGCCGAAGCCGCGTTCGACACCTACCGCAACACCTCGCCGGAGATCCGCGCCAGGTTCCTGGAATCGATCGCCAGCGGCCTGGAAGCCCTGGGCGACAAGCTGATCGAGCGCGCCCACGCCGAGAGCGCATTGCCTGTTGCGCGTCTGCAGGGCGAGCGCGCCCGCACCGCCGGCCAACTGCGCCTGTTCGCCAGCGTGCTGCGCGATGGCCGCTGGCAAGCCGCCACACTCGACTCCGCCCTGCCGGAGCGCACGCCGCCACGCCCCGACCTGCGCCTGCAGAAGATCGCGGTCGGCCCGGTGGCGGTGTTCGGCGCCAGCAATTTCCCGCTCGCGTTTTCGGTGGCGGGCGGCGATACCGCATCCGCGCTGGCGGCCGGCTGCCCGGTCGTCGTCAAGGCGCACTCGGCCCACCTCGGCACCTCCGAGCTGGTCGGGCGCGTGATCCAGAAGGCCGTGGCCGATGCTGGCCTGCCCGAAGGCGTGTTCTCGCTGCTGGTGGGCGCGGGCGTTGCCGTGGGCACGGCCCTGGTCGCGCATCCGTCGATCCAGGCAGTGGGCTTCACCGGCTCGCGCAGCGGCGGCCTGGCGCTGGTGCAGACGGCCAACAGCCGTCCCCAGCCGATCCCCGTCTACGCGGAAATGAGCAGCATCAACCCCGTGTTCCTGCTGCCGGCGGCCCTGGCCGCGCGCGGCGCGGAGATCGCGCGCAATCTGGTGGATTCGCTGGTGATGGGCGTAGGCCAGTTCTGCACCAACCCGGGCCTGCTGCTGGCGGTGGAAAGCCCGGCGCTGGACGTGTTCCGCCAGGGCGCGGTTGCGGCGCTGGCGGAAAAGGCGGCGGCGACCATGCTGACGCCCGGAATCAGCCAGGCTTACGACAACGGCGTGGCCCAGCTCAGCGATATCGAAGGGCTGCGCCGCATCGGCAGTGGCCAGGCCGCCAGCGGCCCCAACCAGGCCCGCCCCGCGCTGTTCGAAACCACCGCGGAGCGTTTTCTTGCGGACCACCGCATGGAAGCCGAAGTGTTTGGCCCATCCTCGGTGCTGGTCGTATGCCGCGACCACGAGGAGATGCTGGCGGTGGCGCGCCGCCTGGAGGGCCAGCTGACCGCCACCGTGCAAGCGGATGCGGGGGATCGTGCCGAGGCCGCCATCCTGCTGACCGTGCTCGAGCGCAAGGCCGGGCGCGTGCTGTTCAACGGCTATCCGACGGGCGTGGAAGTGTCGTACGCCATGGTGCACGGCGGCCCGTTCCCGGCTACGTCCGACACGCGCGCCACCTCGGTCGGCGCATCGGCCATCGAGCGCTTCCTGCGCCCGGTGTGCTACCAGAATGTGCCGGCGGAACTGCTGCCGCCCGCGCTGCAGGATGGCAACCCGCTGAACGTGTGGCGCCTCACCGACGGGCAACTGGCCCGCGACTAATCCCGCGCACCCATGGAAAAAGGGCCGGAAATTCCGGCCCTTTTTCTATCTCCCTAGCTGAGCATTACGCAGCAATGCGCTCGATGGCAGCCGGCGCCTGCGGCGGCTGGATCACCGGCGCATTCCCGCGCGAGCGGCCCGAGCTGAGATAGTCGGCGATCGACTCCTGCGTGACTTCGCCCAGGTAGACGCCATCGGCATCGACCACCGGCAGCCAGCTGGTGTTGTGCTGGTACATGCGCGAGAGCACGATGCGCAGATGCTCGTCGAACGCGGCGGTCGCCATGAATGGCCGCGTCGCATCCGCGCACATGCCCTGCCCCGCGCGCGCATCGCGCCGCGTGACGTAGCCCAGCGCGCGCTGCGCATCATCCACCACCGGCAGGTGCCGCACGTCGGCCTCGTCCATGATGGCAAACGCCTGCGCCAGCGGCATGCCGGGGCTGCAGGTCTGCGCCATGGTGGCGGCATCGCCGGCGCGCACCAGCAGCAGGCGCTTGAGCGTGTTGTCGTGACCGATGAACGCTTGCACGAAATCGTCGGCCGGACGCGCCAGCAATGCGTCGGGATGGTCGAACTGCACCAGCCTGCCGCCGCGGAACACGGCCACGCGGTCGCCCAGCTTGATGGCCTCGTCGATATCGTGCGAGACCATGATCACGGTCTTGCCGAGCTGGCGCTGCATCTGGAAGAACTCGTTCTGGATGCTCTCGCGGTTGATCGGGTCCACCGCGCCGAACGGCTCGTCCATCAGCAGCACGGGCGCATCCGCCGCCAGCGCGCGGATCACGCCGATGCGCTGCTGCTGCCCGCCCGAGAGTTCGCGCGGATATCGTGTGAGCATCTTGCCGGGGTCGAGCTGCACCATCGACATCAGCTCGCGTGCGCGCTCGCGGCTGCGCTTCTTGTCCCAGCCCAGCAGCCGCGGCACCACCATGATGTTCTCCTCGATGGTCATGTTGGGGAACAGGCCGATCTGCTGGATCACGTAGCCGATCTTGCGGCGCAGCGTGACTTCGTCCACGCGGGTGGTGTCCTCGCCGTCGATCAGGACCCGGCCGGAGCTGGGCTGGATCAGGCGGTTGATCATCTTGAGCGTGGTGGTCTTGCCGCAGCCCGAGGGGCCTAGGAAGACGCAGATCTCGCCCTTGGGCACAGTGAGCGAAACGGCATCGACGGCGCGCACTTCGGCGCCGTCTTTTTGCCTGAAGGTCTTGGTGAGTTGGTCGAGTTCAATCATGTTCAGCGAATTCCTTTCGGTGTCAGCGCCCGCTGCAACCACTGCAGGCAGGCATCGGCCACGATGGCGAGCACGCTGACCAGCACCGCGCCGATCGCCAGCTTGCTCATGTTGCTCTGGCTGATCGCTTGCAGGATCAGCACCCCGAGGCCACCCGCGCCGATGATGGCGGCAATGGTGGCCACGCCGATATTCATCACCACGGCGGTGCGCACGCCGCCGAGGATGACGGGCACGGCCAGCGGCAGGTCCACCAGCCGCATGCGCTGCCAGGTGGTCATGCCGATGCCGCGTCCGGCTTCCTGGATGCCGTCGTCGACATTGGCGAGCGCCACGCAGGTATTGCGCATGATCGGCAGCAGCGAATACAGGAACACCGCGGTCACCGCCGGCACGTAGCCCAGCGCGTGGCCAAAGCGCGCGAAGATCGGGATCATCAGCCCGAACAGCGCGATCGACGGCAAGGTCAGCACGATGGTGGCCAGCGTCAGCAGCGGCGTGGCGAGAAAGCGAAAGCGCGCGCACAGGATGCCCAGCGGCACGCCGACGACGATCGCCAGGCCCACCGCGGACCCCACCAGCGCCAGGTGCTGGCCGGTGAGCTTGAGCAGCGTCGGCCAGCTGTGTTGGAGGTAAGTCAGCAAGTCCATGCGGCCCTCTTCAGATCAGGCCGTGGCCACGCAGGAATTCCTGCGCCACCTTGTCGACCGGCTGCTGGTCGATATCGACCTTGTAGTTCATCTCGGTCATGGCCGCGTTGTCGAGCCGGGCCGCCAGCGCGTTGAGCAGGCCCGCGAGCTCGGGATGCGCATCCAGCGTTGCCTTGCGCACCACGGGCACCGCGTTATAGGCGGGGAAGAAGTGCTGGTCGTCTTCCAGCAGCACCAGGTCGAAGCCCTTGACGCGGCCATCGGTGGTGTAGACGAGACCCAGCTCGACCTGGTCGTTCTTCAGCGCGGTGTAGACCAGCCCGGGATCGAGCTGGATCACGTCGCGGCGCGAGAACGGCAGCTTGTAGAGCCCCTTGAGCGGCTTCAGCCCGTCGGGACGCGCGGCGAACTCCATATCGACCGCGAACGGATGGGCGGTGCCCTCGCCGGCGGCGCGCATCGTCTCGGCGAAGGCCGACAACGTGGTCACGCCAGCGGCCTCGGCGCGCTTTCTCGGCATCGCCAGCGCATAGGTGTTGTTGATGCCGGAAGCATCGAGCCATATCAGGCCGCGCGCGGCGTCGAGCGTCTTGACGCGCTCGTAGCTCTCGGCGGCGCCGAGCTTTTCCTCGACCTTGTTGAACACGATCAGCGCCGTGCCGGTGTAGTCCCACACCACGTCGAGCTGGCCGCTTTCCATGGCCTGGCGCATCAGCGTGCTGCCCAGGCCGGCGGTGAGCTCAGTGGTGAGGCCTTTGGCCTGCAGGTACTGCGTGGTCATCGACGACAGGATCAACTGCTCGGTGAAGTTCTTGCCGCCTACGCGAACGGTGTCGGCGTGCGCCGGCAGCGCCATGGCTGCCACTGCGGCAAGCACGGCGACACTCGCCAGCATGCGTGCCTGGCCACGGGCCGCGCGGCCCGCGCGGGCCAGCGCGCTTGTGATGAAATGCATCGGTTTCTCCTTCATGTTCGGTGCGCCCTTGCGCGCCTTAGCGCGCCAGCCCGCGGCGGCGCAGGTAGCAATAGCCGGCGGCGGCAAACAGGCCATCGAGGGCGAGTGCCAGCAGCGCGGTGGCCGCGGCGCCCAGCAACAGCAGGGGCTGGTTGTTCAGGTAGATGCCGGGGAAAATCAATTCGCCCAGGCTGTTGGCGCCGATCAGGAAGGACAGCGGCACCGTGCCGACATTGATCACCAGGCTGATGCGCACGCCCGCCAGGATCACCGGCAGCGCGTTGGGCAGCTCGACCCGGAACAGGCGCTGCATGGCGGTCATGCCAAGGCCGCGCGCGGCCTCGGTCAGTGCCGGGGAAACGCCGAGCAAGCCCTCGCAGGTATTGCGCACGATCGGCAGCAGCGAAGCCAGCCACAGCGCCAGGATGGCGGGCCGCTCGCCAATGCCGAGCACGGCCAGGGCCAGGGCCAGCACCGCCAGCGACGGCACGGTGTTGCCGATATTGAAGACCTGCATCAGGCGGTCGGCCCAGCGGCGCATGCACGGACGGCTCAGGCCGATGCCAGCCGGGATGCCGGTGACCAGCGCCAGCGCCATCGACCACGCCACCAGGCGCAGGTGGTCGGCAACGTCGTACCACAGGCGGTCCTGATATTGCAGGATGACATCCACGCCGATCCAGGTGACCAGAGCGGCCAGCGCGGCGAGCGTGAGACATCCCCAGGCCAGCGCCTGTACGGATTGCTTGGACATATTCCCCTCTGTCCGCATGCCAGATGTGGGCACGAGAAACCACATCCGGATTGACGGACGAACAAAGTGGGCTCAGGCGGGTGCAAATGGGGGCCCGCCGGCCCTGACTAGATTGCCTTGCCCGCCATGACCGGCAGATGAGCCGGTGGACGGGCGCCGGGTTTCACGCTGGAGAGCGGGAAACCCAATTGAAAGGACACCGTGCCGGTAAGGGCGGGAGTCCCGGGAGCGGCGCAGCCCGCTGCGAGATGCAGGAACGGGAGGCCAGTGGCAGCGCAAATTTGGTGGTTCCGACGCGCCGCCGGATCAATCGGCCGGTGCCACGCTTGGGCAAGCAAGGAGTTGGGGCGACACTCAAAAACGCCTGCCCGGACCCTGCCAACCCGACTTGATTACGCAGCATCGGATGACAACGAGAGCGCTATTATACCCAACTACAGCGATCTTGTCATCTTTACGCCTTCCCCGCGCTTTCGCGCCGCTTTCTGGCCGTATTTATCAGGCTTCGCCTGGCATCCCGGCGCCACTCGCGTTGTTCCAGAATTGAAGCATCACAAGGGATCAGCCGTACCATGGGCAGAACAATCTTTTGCCCGGATGGCCTCTACCGGTTCTGGCCCAAACCCTTAAATTACGAGGGTAGCCTTTGGGGCCGCGCGCCATTGCCGCCATCCCCAGCCAACAGGAGATCGATCATGGAACAACGCACTGCCATCCCTACCGCCCCCACCGTCCCGGCCACCGCCACGGAAACCGTGCAGCGCTCGCGCGCGGTCGACCGCGTGGTGCGCGGCATCGCCACCTCGGACGGCGCCGGCGTCAAGCTCACCCGCGTGCTCACGCAGAACCTGCAGCGCCGCCTGGACCCGTTCCTGATGCTGGACGCGTTTGGCACCGATAGCCGCGACGACTATATCGGCGGTTTCCCCGACCACCCGCACCGCGGCTTCGAGACCATCACCTATATGCTGGCCGGCCGTATGCGCCATCGCGACAGCGCCGGCAACGAGGGCCTGCTGGAAAACGGTGGCGCCCAGTGGATGGTGGCCGGCGCCGGCGTGGTGCACTCGGAGATGCCCGAGCAGGAAGACGGCCGCATGGAAGGATTCCAGCTGTGGCTGAACCTGCCCGCCGCGGACAAGATGACGGCGCCCTGGTACCGCGACCTGCCGGCCGCCGCCGTGCCCACGGTAGCGCTGCCGGGCGGCGCCACGGTGCGCGTGCTGGCGGGCGCCTCGCACGGGGTGGCTGGCGCGGTCACGCGCCCGGTCACGGAGCCGCTCTACCTGGACGTCTCGCTGCCGGCGGGGCAGACCTTCTCGCAAGCGCTGCCGCAAGGGCATAACGCCTTCCTGTACACCTATCGCGGCGAGATCGCGGTCGGCGCGAGCAGCAACGCCGCGGTGCTGGAAGCGCAGCGCATGGGCGTGCTGGACAACGCCGCCGGCGCTGACGGGGTCAATGTCACGGCCACGGCCGATGCGCGCTTCCTGCTGATCGCGGGCAAGCCGCTGGGCGAGCCGATCGCGCAATATGGGCCGTTCGTGATGAACACCCAGGAGGAGATCTACCAGACCCTGGCCGATTTCCGAGAAGGCCGCTTCAACCAGATCGCGGTCAGCCACGGCGCCTGACATGCTGTGAAGCACCCGGGGGCGGCATCGCGCCGCCGCCGTTCCGGTGTAGGCCGAGGCGCTCTGCTCTGGCCGCCAATCCGCCCCTTTTTTCCGTTCCGCCCCCTCCCCCTTCCCGCCAATCGGCCGTGCAGGCCGCCGTCGGCCGCCCGGCCGTCCGCGCCCCCGCCCAAATCGCCCGGCATGCGACTTGCAATCTGCCTGTATCCGTTGTGGGGCCGAGAATACTGGCCTGACCAGGTCGTCCGAACCCCACACACTTATATAATCCACGGTTAATAAACGGCATCACCGCCCAGTGATGGTTGCTGCAATGCGTAACGGCGATCCTGCCCCACGCACTGCCGCAGGTGCTGCCCGATACATAACGAACATTGATCCACGTTGCTGCCATAACAACTCGAGCCGCCTCAGTGACCTTAAGCACACCCCCAAGGCTGGCGCTTGCCCATATCAGCAAGCGCTACCCCGGCGTGACCGCCAACGACGACGTGTCCCTCGTCGTCGCCCCCGGCGAAATCCACGCCGTGCTCGGCGAGAACGGCGCCGGCAAATCCACCCTGATGAAAATCATCTTCGGCGCGGTCAAGCCGGACGCCGGCGACATGCACTTCAACGGTGCACGCGCCGCGATCCACAATCCGCACGACGCACGAAACCTGGGCATCGCGATGGTGTTCCAGCACTTTTCGCTGTTCGATACGCTGACAGTGACCGAGAACATCGCCCTTGGCCTGCCCCGGAGCAGCAAGACGGCCGCCGGCAGCCCGCATGCGGGCACCAATATGAAGCAGCTGGCCGACCAGATCCGCGAGACCGCCCAGCGCTATGGCCTGCCGCTGGAGCCGAACCGCCATGTGCACACCTTGTCGGTCGGCGAGCGCCAGCGCGTGGAAATCGTGCGGGCGCTGCTGGCCAAGCCGCAACTGCTGATCCTGGACGAGCCAACTTCCGTGCTGACGCCGCAAGCGGTGCAGACCCTCTTCATCACGCTGCGCCAGCTCGCGGCGGAAGGTACCAGCATCCTCTACATCAGCCACAAGCTCGACGAGATCCGCGAGCTTTGCCATAGCGCCACGGTGATGCGCATGGGTCGTGTCACCGGCGTGTGCGATCCGCGCCAGGAAAGCGCGGCCTCGCTGTCGCGCCTGATGATCGGCGGCGAGCCGCCGCGCGAGGCGCGCGTGCAGACCGAGCCCGGCGCCTGCCGGCTGGCGGTGCGCGGACTCTCGCTGCCGCGCTCGCATGCGTTCGCGACGGAACTTGCCGGCATCTCGCTGGACCTGCGCGCCGGCGAGATCGTTGGCATCGCCGGCGTGTCCGGCAACGGCCAGCAGGAATTGCTGGCGGCGCTGTCGGGAGAGGATGTGCGCGCCGCGCGCGATGCCATCACGCTGGACAACAAACCGGTGGGCAAGCTGGACGCGCGCCAGCGGCGCCGTGCCGGGCTAGCCTTCGTGCCCGAGGAACGCCTCGGCCGTGGCGCCGTGCCGGGCATGAGCCTGGCCGCAAATATCCTGCTTTCGCACCAGTCCGCACCCTATGTGCGGCGCGGCATGATTTCGCCCAAGGCCGCCGCCGGCCTCGCGCAAGCCGTGATCGGGCGCTTCCGCGTGAAGGCCAGCGGGCCGCACGCGCTGGCCAAGAGCCTGTCGGGCGGCAACCTGCAGAAATTCATCGTCGGCCGCGAGATCGAAAGCGGCCCTAAGGTACTGATTGTGGCCCAGCCGACCTGGGGCGTGGATGTGGGCGCCGCGGCGCAGATCCACAACGAGCTGCTGGCGCTCAAGGCCACCGGCTGCGCCTTGCTGGTGGTGTCGGAAGAACTGGACGAACTGTTCGCCATCTGCGATCGCCTGCACGTGATCGCCAAGGGCCGGTTGTCGCCGTCGATTCCAACCCAGGACGCCACGCGAGAGCAGGTGGGCCTGTGGATGAGCGGTCTTTGGGAAGGTGGGCCAGGCGGCCGGCGCGAACAAGAGGAGGCCGTGCACCATGGCTGATTTCCTCCTTCGCTCACCGCTGTCGCTGGCACCGCGCGGGCTGCCCTCGCGCCGCATGGCCTATGCCTCGCCCTTCATCGCGCTGGCCTTGACGCTGGCCTTCGGCGCGCTGCTGTTCCTGCTGCTCGGCAAGGATCCGGTAGCCGCGCTCAAGGTGTTCCTGGTCGACCCGCTCAAGGACCGCCGCGCCATCGGCGAGGTGCTGCTCAAGACCGTGCCGCTGGTACTGTGCGCGCTTGGGCTTTCAGTGTGCTATCGCGCCAATATCTGGAACATCGGCGCGGATGGCCAGCTCATCGTCGGCGGCATCTTCGCCGGCGCCACCGTGTTGCACTTCGATGTGCCGGGCAATGGCGTGAACGGCACCGTGGTGCTGGTGCTGGCCTCGCTGGCCGGCGTGGTCGGCGGCATGTTCTGGGCGTCGCTCACCGCCGCGCTCAAGGACAAGTTCAACGCCAACGAGATCCTGGTGTCGCTGATGCTGACCTATATCGCGCAGCAGTTGATGCTGTACGTGGTCAACGGGCCGCTGAAGGATCCCAACGGCATGAACTTCCCGCAGTCCAAGGTGTTCTCCTCCGAGTTCCTGCTGCCTAACCTGATGTCGGGCTCGCGCCTGCACGCGGGCTTTGTGGTGATGCTGGTGCTGGTGGTGCTGATGACCGTCTTCATCTTCCGCAGCTTCGCGGGCTACCGCCTGCAGGTGGGCGGCACCGCCCCGGCGGCGGCGCGCTATGCCGGCTTCTCGGCGCGCCGTTCGCTGTGGAGCGCGCTGATGATCTCCGGCGGCACCGCCGGCCTGGCGGGCGCGTTCGAAGTCACGGGCCCGATCGGCCAGTTGCTGCCCTCGATCTCACCCGGCTACGGCTTCACCGCGATCATCGTGGCCTTCGTGGGCCGCCTGCATCCGGTGGGCACCGTGTTCGGCGGCATCGTCATGTCGCTGTTCTATATCGGCGGCGAAATGGCTCAGTCGCGCCTGGGCCTGCCTTCGGCGCTGGGCTCGGTGTTCCAGGGCATGCTGCTGTTCTTCCTGCTGGCCAGCGATACGCTGATCGACAACCGCCTGCGCTGGCGCGCCAAGGCCGCCTGAGCGGAACCCCCAAGACATGGAACAACTCGCCCCTCTTATCGCCACCGCGATCAACGCCGGCACGCCGTTGCTGCTGGCGGCGCTTGGCTTGCTCATCAACGAACGCGCTGGCGTGCTCAACCTGGGCGCCGAAGGCATGATGCTGGTCGCCGCCGCGTTCGGCTTCATGGTCGGCTACCAGACCCAGTCGCCGCTGATCGGCTTTGCCGCCGGCGCGCTGGCTGGCATGCTGATGGCCACGCTTTTCTCGTGGCTGGCGCTGGTGCTGGCCACCAACCAGGTCGCCACCGGCCTCGCGCTGTCGATCTTCGGCACCGGGCTGTCGGCATTCATGGGTCAGCGCTTCGTCGGCTTCGCCATGCCGTCGCAGGCCAAGTCGATTCCCTTCCTGGCCGATATTCCCTTCTTCGGGCCGGCCTTCTTCCAGCAGCACTGGATGGTGTATTTCAGCCTGTTCCTGTGCTGCGCCATCATGTGGTTCCTGTTTCGCACGCGCGCAGGGCTGACGCTGCGCGCGATCGGCGAATCGCCGGAATCCGCGCATGCGCTGGGCTATCCGGTGCGCCTGATCCGCTTTGGCGCGCTGCTGTTCGGCGGCGCCTGCTGCGGGCTGGCCGGTGCCTACCTGTCGTTGGTGTACACGCCGATGTGGGTGGAAAACCTGGTGGCCGGCCGTGGCTGGATCGCGCTGGCGCTGACCACCTTCGCCACCTGGCGCCCGGGCCGCGTCTGGGCCGGAGCCTGGCTGTTTGGCGGCGTCACCATCCTGCAGTTCTACCTGCAGGGCATTGGCGTATCGGTGCCGTCGCAGATCCTGTCGATGCTGCCCTATGCCGCGACCATCGTCGTGCTGGCGCTGATCTCGCGCAACCCGGCGTGGATCCGCCTGAACATGCCGGCCTCGCTGGGCAAGCCGTTCCGCCCGGGTGCCGCCTGACCGATCCCGCCGCCGCGCCTCTCCCGGCGCTGCGCCGTGTTTTCCGTTTTTGTTTCGCTTTTATAAAGTCCGTCAGAGACTTCAGGCTTCAATCCCTCGTTGTTCAGAGCCACAGTTGCAACCTTAATCAAAACATCGGTACTCAGTACCACGGTCATTACAAGGAGAAATCATGATCGTCACGCGCAGGAAAACCCTTGCCGCACTGGCTGCCACCGCCGTGCTGGCTCTCGCGGGCTGCGGCAAGAAAGAAGCCGAAAAGCCGGCGGAAAGCGCGGCTCCGGCCTCCGCTCCCGCTGCCGAGCAAAAGGCCGAGCCGCTCAAGGTCGCCTTCGTCTACATCGGCCCGGTCGGCGATGCCGGCTGGACCTACGCCCATGACGCCGGGCGCAAGGCCGTGGAAGAAAAATACGGCGACAAGGTGAAGACGTCCTTCGTCGAGAACGTGCCCGAATCCGCCGCCGATGCAGAACGCGTGTTCCGCGATCTCGCCGCGCAAGGCAACAAGGTCATCTTCGGCACCAGCTTCGGTTACATGGAATCGATGCTCAAGGTCGCCAAGGAGTTCCCGGACGTGAAGTTCGAGCACGCCACCGGTTTCAAGACCGCCGACAACCTGGCCCAGTACGACGTGCGCACCTATGAAGGCGCTTACCTGGCTGGTGTGGTCGCCGGCAAGATGAGCAAGACCGGCAAGATGGGCGTGGTGGCATCGGTGCCCATCCCCGAGGTGATCCGCAACATCGACTCGTTCACCATCGGCGCGCGCAGCGTCAACCCCAAGGCCACCGTCAAGGTGGTGTGGGTGAACAAGTGGTTCGATCCGGGCAAGGAGCGCGAAGCCGCGACCACGCTGATCGGCCAGGGCGTGGACATGCTGATGCAGAACACCGACTCCGCCGCCGTGGTGCAGACCGCGCAGGAAAAGGGCGTGTACGCATTCGGCTGGGACAGCGACATGAGCAAGTTCGGCGAGAAGGCCCACCTGGCCGCCTCGGTGATCTCGTGGGGCGTGTACTACAACAAGGTGGTCGGCGACGTGCTGGCTAACCAGTGGAAGAACGGCACCACGTGGTGGGGCGTCAAGGAAGGCATGATCGACCTGAAGGGCTTCAACGCCGTGGTGCCGGATGACGTCAAGGCACTGGTGGAAGAGCGCAAGAAGGGCATCGCCGACGGCTCGGCTCCGATCTGGAAGGGTCCGCTCAAGGACAACACCGGCAAGGAACAACTGGCCAAGGACCAGGCAGCCGACGACGGCTTCCTGCACGGCATCAAGTTCTACGTCGAAGGCGTGGAAGGCAAGATCCCGGGCTGATCGCCAGCGCCGGTTTAGCGGTTGCCGGCAGCCTGCGCTCGCAGCGCTGCCGGCACGGTGGCGTGGCGCTTCCCGCGCCCCGCCACCTGCCCTGCACGTCCTTCACTGGATGTCCGTCACTGGATGTCCTTCGCGTCACCCCTCCCCCGCCTGAACGCCCCGCGGAACTTGAAGCGCCGAAGATTGGCCCAAGCTATCTGCGAGTGGCGCAATCGGCCACGCCGCTTGGCGTTTGTGAAAAGTGAAGGAGGCCTCTCATGTGGAAACGATTTTCGGCACTGTGGACCCTGGTGCGGCGCGACGGCCGCCTGCTGTGGTACGCGCTGCGCCATCCCGACGCCCCGCGCTGGTTGAAGCCGGCCGCGTTAGGCCTGGTGCTGTACGCCATTTCGCCCATTGACCTGATTCCCGACTTCATCCCCGGCCTGGGCCTGATGGACGACGTGGTGCTGATCCCGCTGGCGGTGCACTTCATCCTCAGGCGCCTGCCCGCGCACGTGCTGCGGCAGGCCGAGGCGCGCGCCGGCGCCCAGACAGTGCGAGCCCGCTAGCAGGCCAGGCGGCTCGCACCAGGCTTGCGCTTCAGGGCAGCAGGACGGTCGTGCCAGTGGTCTTGCGGCCTTCCAGATCGCGATGCGCCTGCGCCACATCCGCCAGCGCGTAGCGTTGGCGGACTTCAATCTTCACACGGCCGCTGGTCACCATCTCGAATAGCTCGGCCGCCATCGGCTCCAGCAATTCGCGATGGACCACATAGGTCATCAGCGTTGGCCGCGTGATGCGCAGCGAGCCCTTGTTGCCCAGCACGGACAGATCGAACGGCGGCACCGGGCCGGATGCATTGCCGAACACCACCATGGTGCCGCGCGGTTTCAGGCAATCCAGCGAGCCGTTGAAAGTGTCCTTGCCGACCGAGTCGTAGACCGCGGCGACGCCCTTGCCGCCGGTGATTTCCTTGACCTTGTCGACGAAGGATTCACGCGTGTAGACGATGGTGTGATCGCACCCATGCGCGCGCGCCAGCGCGGCTTTTTCATCGCTGCCGGCGGTGCCGATCACGGTGGCGCCCAGCGCCTTGAGCCACTGGCTGGCAATCAGGCCAACACCACCCGCGGCGGCGTGCAGCAGCACGGTATCTCCTGCCTGCACGCGGTAGCTGTCGCGCAGCAGGTACTGCGTGGTCAGGCCCTGCAGCATCATCGCCGCGCCCTGCTCGAACGAGATGGCGTCCGGCAGGCGCACCACGATATCGGCCGGCATGACCCGCACCTGCGCATAGGCGCCCGTGGGACGGCCGGCATAAGCAACACGGTCGCCCACGTTCAGGTGCCCCACGCCGGCGCCAACCGCCTCCACCACGCCGGCGCCTTCCATGCCGAGGCCACCCGGCAGCGGCTGCTTGTACAGCCCGGTGCGGAAATACACGTCGATGTAGTTGAGGCCGACCGCCTCGTGCCGCACGCGCACCTCGCCGGGGCCGGGATCCCCCACCTCGACGTCAACCCACTGCATCACCTCCGGGCCGCCGGTCTCGAAAATGCGGATGGCTTTGCTCATGTCTCTCTCCTTGTCCTGTTGATGCGTGTTGGTACGGTGGGTATGTGTGGGGGCGGCAATGCCTCGGGCCGAAGCCGCTTACTCCGGATACAGGCGCCGCAGCTCCGCGATCAGCAGATCCGCGGTGGCCACATTGGTGGCACAGGGCACGTTGTGCACGTCGCAGGCGCGCACCAGGGCATTGATATCGGGCTCGTGCGGCTGCGGCGTCATGGGGTCGCGCAGGAAAATCACCACGCCCACGCGGCCTTCGGCCAGTTGCGCGCCAATCTGCAGGTCGCCGCCCCAGGGGCCGGAGAGCATGCGCGTCACCGTCAGCCCGATTTCGTCGCTCAGGCGGCCACCCGTGGTACCGGTGGCGAGCAGTTCGCAACGTGACAGGAAATCGCGATGGCGGCCAGCAAAAGCCACGATGTCATCTTTCTTGTGGTCGTGCGCAATCAGCGCAATACGAGGGGGAGTCATCGGCATCATCCTGGCCAATCAGGGAAAAACCGGGCCGGCATGGCCCGGCCGGAAAACGCCCGCGGCGCCGGCACGGCCGCCAGGCCGCGCGCGCGTCGCGGGTTGGGTGCGGCAGCGGCTTAGAACGTGCCGGGGTAAGCGCCGCCGTCGAGGAGCACGTTCTGCCCGGTCATGTAAGCGGCGTGGCGGCTGCACAGGAAGGCGCAGGTGGCGCCGAACTCGGCCGGCTCGCCAAAGCGGCGGCTCGGGTTCTGCGCGGCGCGGCGCTTCGAGACTTCCTCGATCGACAGGCCAGCCTGCCTGGCGCCGCCTTCCATGGTCTTGTAGAGGCGATCCGTATTGAACGGGCCGGGCAGCAGGTTGTTCACCGTCACGCCGTGCTGCGCCACTTCGCGCGCCAGGCCGGCGACAAAGCCGGTCAGGCCCGAGCGCGCGCCGTTGGACAGGCCGAGCACATCGATCGGCGCCTTCACGGCGCCGCTGGTGATGTTGACGATGCGGCCCCATTTGCGCGCGATCATGCCGTCCACCGTGGCCTTGATCAGCTCGATCGGGGTCAGCATGTTGGCGTCGATCGCTGCCAGCCAGGCATCGCGGTCCCAGTCGCGGAAATTGCCCGGAGGCGGGCCGCCGGCATTGTTGACCAGGATGTCCAGGTCGCCCAGCTTGGCGACGGCTTCCAGCGCCAGCTTTCGCCCCGCCGGGGTCGTGATGTCGGTGGCGACCGCCATCACGCGCCGGCCGTGGCGCGCGCGCAGGTCCGCCGCGGCTTTTTCCAGCGCCTCGGCGCCGCGCGCCACGATCACCACATCCACGCCTTCGGCAGCCAGCGCGTCGGCGCAGGCAAAACCGAGGCCCTTGCTGGCGCCACACACCAGCGCATGCTTGCCGCGCAATCCTAGATCCATCTCATCGACTCCTTGTGTCATCGAGGCGGCCACCCGCCTGCTTGTTATCCAGCGTATCCATCGCCTTGCCGCCGCGACGAGCAGCCTGGGCCTTGCCCGCGGCCCCGCTCTTGACCACCTTGCGCGCCGACAGCAAATATATCCCGCCCATCACCAGCGCGCTGCCGGCGAGCTGCACGCCGGTGATCGGCTCGCCCAGCAGCCAGAAGCCCAGGAACAGGGTGGATACCGGTCCGAGCATACCCGCCTGCGAAGCCATCGGCGCGCCGATGCGCGCCACCGCCACCATCGTCAGCGACACCGGCAGCACCGTGCAAAACACAGAATTGACTAGCGAAAGCCACATCACGGGGGCTGGCTGCAGCAGCTCCGACAGCGGGCGGCGCAGCACCAGATATTGCACCACGCAGCACGCGGTGGAAACGCACATCGCATAGGCCACCAGCCGCAACGAACCGATGCGCTGCACCAATTCGCCTGACGCGATCAGGTAGATGCCGTAGGTCAGTGCGCTGCCGAGCACCAGCGCGGCACCGAGCCACACCTGGCCGCCGCTCACGTCGAGATCATGCGCGAAAACCAGCACGATGCCTATATAGGCCAGCGCCAGGGACAGCCACTGCCGCAAGCTGATGCGCCGCTTGAACAGCACGGCGCTGGCCAGCAGCACGAAGGACGGCGTGAGGAACAGGATCAGCCGCTCGAGCCCGGCCGTGATGTATTGCAGGCCGAGAAAGTCGAGGAAGCTGGACAGGTAGTAGCCGATGATGCCGAGGAACACGATGCGGCCGCGATCAGCCCAGGACAGCGCCGGCAGGCGCCGCGACTGCCACCAGCCGATCGCCATGAACAGCGGCACGGCAAACAGCATGCGCAGGCTGATGACCATGACCGCATCGACCTGGTAGCGGTACATCAGCTTGGCGACGATCGCCTTGCCGGAAAAAAGGATGGCGCCGACGGCAGCCACGGCCAGGCCGGCGCGCTGCGCTGCCGGCTCGGCGGCAGGCACGGTGCGGGAAAGTTGGGATGCAGACAAGGGAGAAGCCGGATAGTGGGGCAGCGCGCCGCTGGACGCGGGCGGCCCGCCAGGGACGCGAGCCGTTGTATTCGAAAAGAGGCAACTGCATCCGAGGCACATTGTGCTGCGCACAGGTGTTGGGCGGCGTACCCCAACCCGCGTGGCCAAACCCATGCAGTGCCAATGGCGGCGGTGCCTGCTTCCCGTGCCTCGGCTTTCGCTATGTGGGACGGCGCACCTTCACGCCGTAGCCGCCCGGCTAAGCTCTGCCAAGGAGAGTCCCGCGCTGCGTGCCGCCTTGTGCCAACCGCAGCCCTGGCGAGCCGGAACCGGGAGACTGGTCGTGGATGGCACGGACCGAAGCAAGCAATACGATGTACTGGACCTGATCCGGGCGCTGGCCGCGGGCCTGGTCTGCCTTGGCCATGTCCGCGCGCTGGTCATCGTCGACTATGCGGCGAGCGGGCCGCATGGCGGCGCGGCCGGCGTGGCGCTGCAGTTGTTCTATGCGCTGTGCAGCGTCGGCCACGAATGCGTAATCGTGTTCTTCCTGCTCTCGGGCTACCTGGTAGGCGGCACCGTGCGCCGCAAGATGACGCGTGGCGACTGGTCCTGGCGCAGTTATCTGGCCGACCGCATGACGCGGCTATGGATCGTACTGCTGCCCGCGCTGCTGCTCGGTCTGTTCTGGGACAGTGCCGGGATCCACCTGGCGTGGGGGCCGTTCTACCAGGGCACCGAGGGCAACGCGGCCCAGCAGATCGATATCTCGCATAACCTCGGTGTCGCGGGATTGGTTTGCAACGCGGCGTTCCTGCAAACCCTTGCCTGCGATACCTATGGCTCCAACGGGCCGTTGTGGAGCCTGGCCAACGAATTCTGGTACTACCTCTGGTTCCCTGCGCTATACGGTGCCTGGCACCTGCGCCGCACGCCGCAGGCGTTGCTGTGCGTATTGGCGGTGCTGGTCACGATGGGCCTGTTCCACGGCCTGGTCGAAGGCTTCCTCTTCTGGCTGCTGGGCGTGCTGGCGCAAGCCCTGGAAGCGCGGCTGGCGCAGATCGCAGCGATCGCGCGGCGCAAGTGGCTGGTGCTGCCGGCGCTGCTGGTGTTCCTGGCCGCCATTGCACTGACCAAGCACAAGCCGTACGCCGATGCCGCTGTCGCGCTGGGCTTCTTCGTGCTGTTGCTGGCCGTGCTGTCGACCCGCATCCGCATCGGCCACGCCGGCTTGTCGCGCCTGGCTACGTTGGCGTCCGGGTTTTCGTACTCGCTCTACCTGACGCATTTCCCGCTGACCCTGTTCATCGCCGCGACCCTGGTCAAGGTCCGCCTGCCTGTCAGCGCCGGCAGCCTGGGCCTGGCCGCGCTGATCCTGCTGGGCTGCTATGCCTACGCCTTTGCCGTCTACTGGGTGTTCGAACGCAATACCCAGCGGGTGCGCGGCCTGCTCGGGCACCCGGCGCTGCCAGCGGCGCAGCGCGGGCAGAATATCTAGCAGCCATGCCGTTGCCTGGCTAGCCAGCCTGCCTGGCTGGCTGGCAACCCTGGCAGCCAGCCTGAAACTGCCGTAAGCTCGCCGGTCGGCGCGTCAAACGCGCGCCGCATAAGAAAAACCAGGAGCATTCATGACGGCAGCACCCCTCGCTATTCTTTCCTCGCGCATTCCCGTTCCAGTCAAAAAGCAGACCGCCGCCCGCCCGCTGCTGATCGCCGCCGCGGTTGCCATGCTCGCAAGCGGCTGGCTGCCCTCGGCCGCCAGCGCAGCCGATTACCCCGTCAAGCCAATCCGCTTCATCGTGCCTTACGCTGCTGGCGGCACCACTGACCTCGTGGCGCGCACGGTCGGCCAGAAGGTGGCGGAGAAGCTCGGCCAGCCCGTGGTCGTGGAGAACCGCCCCGGCGCTGGCGGCAATATCGGCATGGAGGCGGTCGCCAAGGCCGCGCCTGACGGCTACACCATCGGCTTCGGCGCCATCTCGACCAATGCGTTGAACCCGCATATCTACAAGCACGTGCCGTTCGACCCGCGCAAGGATTTCACCGCGGTCAGCCTGCTTGGCACCTCCACCATTGTGCTGGAAGTCAGCAACAGCCTGCCGGTAAAGAATGTGGCCGAGCTGGTCAGCTACGCCAAGGCCCATCCCGGCCTGACCTACGCCACCGCGGGCACCGGCACGTCCATGCACCTGGCGGGCGCGATGTTCGCGCAGATGACGCAAACGGGCCTGACCCATGTGCCATACAAGGGCAGCAGCCCGGCCATCAACGACATGCTGGGCGGCCACGTGCAGGTGATGTTCGACAACCTGCCCGCCTCGCTGCCGCACATCCAGGGCGGCAAGCTGCGCGCGCTGGCGGTGGCCGGCAAGAGCCGCTCGCCAGCGCTGCCGAACGTGCCGACGCTGGCCGAGGCCGGCCTGGCGGGCTACGCCGTCGAGCCGTGGTTCGGCGTGTACGGCCCGGCCGGGCTACCCGCGCCGGTGGTGCAGGCACTCAATGCCGCCTTCATCGCGGCGCTGGGCAATGCGGACGTGAAGGACAAACTCGGGCAGGCAGGCTTCAACCCCAAGGGCTCGAGCGCGGCTGACCTGCAGTCGCTGACGCTGTCCGAGTACGAGAAATTCGGCAAGGTCGCCAAGAGCGCCAGCATCTCGGTGGATTGAGCGCAGGCGGGGCTGCGCGCTTGCGGCGGGAGGATCGCCGGGGGCGCGCAGCCCCGCATCCATTACAATCCGGCTGCAACGGGCCCTCGCGCCCACTCCTGCCGACTACCCGCCATGAAGCAAGATCCGCGTTTCCCCAAGCTGTACATCCTCGATCACCCGCTGATCCAGCACAAGCTCTCCCATATGCGCGACAAGGACACCTCCACGCGCACGTTCCGCGAGCTGCTGCGGGAAATCACGCTGCTGATGGGCTATGAAATCACGCGCGACCTGCCGCTGACCACGCGCCGCATCGAGACGCCCTTGGTGGAGCTGGACGCGCCGGTGATCGCCGGCAAGAAACTCACCATCGTGCCGGTGCTGCGCGCCGGCGTGGGCATGAGCGACGGCCTGGTCGAGCTGATTCCCTCGGCCCGCATCGGCCATATCGGCGTCTACCGCGACGACCAGCACCGCCCGGTGGAATACCTGGTGCGCCTGCCCGACGTGGAAGACCGCAGCTTTATCCTGTGCGACCCGATGGTCGCCACCGGCTACTCCGCCGCGCATGCGGTGGATGTGCTCAAGCGCCGCGGCGTCAAGGATGATGCGATTACGTTCGTGGCGCTGGTGGCAGCGCCGGAAGGCGTCGAAGTATTCCAGAAGGCACATCCCGGCGTGAAACTGTTCGTCGCCTCCCTGGACAGCCACCTGGACGAGCACGCGTACATCATCCCCGGTCTCGGCGACGCGGGCGACCGGCTGTTCGGCACCAAGAACTGAGTTTTCCTGGCAAGCCGGGCACTGTCTGCGCCCGGCTTGACCGGCCTCAATCCCGCCGGCCGCGGCGCTCCCTAGACTATCGGCAGCGGCACACCGTCCGGTGTGCCTCGTCTGACCTGGGAGACCCACATGGCAGCCTTGAAGATCCTGTTTTCGACCCCCACCGGGCTGATGAGCCTGGCCGTCATCGCCTTCATCATCGGCATGGGCTGGTTCTTCACCCGGCTGTTCCTGCGCAAGATGCGGGAAGACGAGGCAGCGGCGCAACGCCGCTAAGACGCAAGTCCCGCCCGCTGGCGTTATCGCCGACGGACCGGCTGGCCGATACCACGCCATGGCTATGCGCCGCGCCCGCCGATCTCGCCGGGCGTGGCACACCGGAGCGGCCGACGGCCGGCGCCTCCTACTTCTTCTTGCCCGAGCCCAGCAAGCTGCCCAGCACGCCGCGAATCAGCTCGCGCCCGACCTGCGAGCCCACCGTGCGCGCGGCCGACTTGGCCATCGACTCCAGGATGGAATCGCCGCGCCCGGTCTTGCCCGTGCCCTTGGTCAGCCCGCCGAAGATCTCGCCCGCCTGGTCCAGCCAGCCGCCGCCCTGCGCGGGCGGCGCTTCGGGCTGGCCAGCCGTAGGCGCGGGCGCGGGTGCGCCGCCGCCAGCGGCGGGGGCAGACCCAGGCGCGGCGGCGCGGCCCTTGAGCTTCTCGTAGGCCGACTCGCGATCGATGGTCTGCTCATAGGTGCCGGCCACCAGCGAGTTCGCCAGCAATTGCTTGCGCTCGTCGTCGGTGATCGGGCCGATCCGGCTGCCGGGCGCCAGCACCCAGGCGCGTTCCGTGATGCCGGGGATGCCCTTGGCGTCCAACAACGACACCAGCGCTTCGCCCACACCGAGCTCCCCGATGGCCTTTTCCAGGTCCAGCCCCGGCTTGGCCCGCATGGTGGTGGCCGCCACCTTGACGGCCTTCTGGTCACGCGGCGTGAAGGCGCGCAGCGCGTGCTGCACGCGGTTGCCGAGCTGGCCCAGCACGGTATCGGGGATGTCGACAGGATTCTGCGTAACGAAATACACGCCAACGCCCTTGGAGCGGATCAGCCGCACCACCTGCTCGATCTTGTCGAGCAGGGCCTTGGGCGCGTCGTTGAACAGCAGGTGCGCCTCGTCGAAAAAGAACACCAGCTTGGGCTTGTCAAGATCGCCCGCCTCGGGCAGTTTCTCGAACAGCTCCGACAACAGCCAAAGCAGGAAAGTGGCGTAGAGCTTGGGCGAATTCAGCAGCTTGTCGGCGGCCAGGATATTCACCACGCCCTGCCCGTTCTCGGTCTGGATGAAGTCGTCCAGGTTGAGCATGGGTTCGCCGAAGAACACGTCTGCGCCTTGTGACTCCAGCGCCATCAGCCCGCGCTGGATGGCCCCGATCGAGGCCGCGGAGATATTGCCGTATTCGGTGGTGAACTGGCCCGCGTTGTCGCCCACGTACTGCAGCATGGCGCGCAGGTCCTTGGCGTCGAGCAGCAGCAGCCCGTTGGCGTCGGCGATGCGGAAAACCAGGTTGAGCACGCCCTGCTGGGTGTCGTTGAGTTCCAGCATGCGCGACAGCAGCAGCGGCCCCATATGGGAGACCGTGGCGCGCACGGGATGGCCCTTTTGCCCGAACACATCCCACAGGGTGGTGGGGCAGGCGCCCCACACCGGCTCGGGCAGGCCGAGCTCGGCCAGCCGGGCCTTGAGCTTGTCGGAGAGCTTGCCCGGCTGGGAAATGCCGGTCAGGTCACCTTTGACGTCGGCCATGAAGACCGGCACGCCCAGCCGGGAGAAACCCTGGGCCAGGCTTTGCAGGGTCACGGTCTTGCCGGTGCCGGTGGCGCCGGTGATCAGGCCGTGCCGGTTGCCCATCTCGGGCAGCAGGGCAAGTTCCAGCTCGGCGTTCTTGGCGATGATGATGGGTTCGGCCATGGTCTCTCTGGTTGGCAAGCCGCGCGGCGCTTTCGCCGCGACCGTCCCCGCCCTTCCCGGCGGCTCCCGTGATCGGGAGGCCAGCGGCGGCGGGGCCGCGTGATAAAATGCTGGGCTGATTATGCCAGCCCCCAAGGCCGGCTCACAGACACATAAACCACCCGGCGCGCCGCCAGCGAGCACCCGTTGCCCGCCCGGCACAGCCGGCGCGCAAAGCCAAGGCGCGCGCGTCAAACATTTTCCGCTTCGGAGAGAATCATGGCCGGTCACTCAAAATGGGCCAATATCAAACACAAGAAGGCCGCGGCTGACTCCAAGCGCGGCAAGGTCTGGACCCGCCTGATCAAGGAAATCACCGTCGCCGCGAAGCTCGGCGGCGCTGACCCCGACTCCAACCCGCGCCTGCGCCTGTCCATGGACAAGGCAATGGATGCGAACATGCCCAAGGACAACATCCAGCGCGCCATCCAGCGCGGCGTGGGTGGCCTGGAAGGCGTCAACTACGAAGAAATCCGCTACGAGGGCTACGGCCTTGCCGGCGCGGCGATCATCGTCGACTGCCTGACCGACAACCGTACCCGTACCGTCGCCGAAGTGCGCCATGCCTTCTCCAAGAACGGCGGCAACATGGGTGCGGAAGGCTCCGTGGCGTTCATGTTCACCCATTGCGGCCAGTTCCTGTTCGCCCCCGGCACGCCCGAGGACAAGCTGATGGAAGCCGCGCTGGAAGCCGGCGCCGACGACGTGGTCACCAACGACGACGGCTCGATCGAAGTGCTGTGCCCGCCCAATGATTTCGGCACGGTCAAGGCCGCGCTGGAAGCCGCGGGCTTCAAGGCCGAGATGGCCGACGTCACGATGAAGCCGCAGAACGAAGTCAGCTTCGTCGGCGACGACGCCATCAAGATGCAAAAGCTGCTCGACGCCCTGGAAAACCTGGACGACGTGCAGGAAGTCTTCACCAACGCGGTGATCGAGGAGTAAGGCGCGGATCGGGTAAGACCTCGCCTCACGGCGGCAGCGCGGTTCGATGAGCCATGGCTGCCGCTTTTCGCATTTCGCATGCGTCATTTTTTCTGGCAGTAGATCATGAAAGTATTGGTTGTCGGCTCGGGTGGTCGTGAACACGCGATGGCCTGGAAATTGGCCCAGTCGCCCAAGGTGCAGGTGGTGTACGTGGCGCCGGGCAATGGCGGCACCGCGCTCGACAAGCGGCTGCAGAACGTTCCCCTGACCGATCCGGAAGTGCTCGCCGCCTTCGCCGAGCGCGAAGGCGTGAGCTTCACGGTGGTCGGCCCCGAGGCGCCGCTGGCGGCCGGCATCGTCGATATCTTCCGTGCCAAGGGCCTGCGCATCTTCGGCCCGACGCAGGCGGCAGCCCAGCTGGAATCCTCCAAGGATTTCGCCAAGGCCTTCATGCAGCGCCACGGCATCCCGACCGCCGCCTACCAGACCTTCAACGACGCCGCCGCCGCGCACGCGTATATCGATGCGCAAGGCGCGCCGATCGTGATCAAGGCCGACGGCCTGGCCGCCGGCAAGGGCGTGGTGGTTGCCGCCACGCTGGAAGAAGCGCACGCCGCGGTCGACATGATGCTGGCCGACAACCGCCTCGGCGACGCCGGCGCACGCGTGGTGATCGAGGAATTCCTTGAGGGCGAGGAAGCCAGTTTCATCGTGCTGGTAGACGGCAAGAACGTCCTGGCACTCGCCACCAGCCAGGACCACAAGCGCCTGCTCGATCACGACGCCGGCCCCAATACCGGCGGCATGGGCGCGTACTCGCCGGCCCCGGTGGTCACGCCCGCGCTGCATGCCCGCGCGCTGCGCGAGATCATCATGCCGACCGTGCGCGGCATGGAAAAAGACGGCATCACCTACACCGGTTTCCTCTATGCCGGCCTGATGATCGACAGCGAAAGCAACCTGAAGACGCTGGAGTTCAACTGCCGCATGGGCGACCCGGAAACCCAGCCGATCCTGGCGCGCCTGAAGACCGATCTGGTCGACGTGATGGAGCACGCCGTCAACGGCAAGCTCGACGAGATCGAACTGGACTGGGACCGCCGCACCGCGCTGGGCGTGGTGATGGCCGCCTTTGGCTATCCCGATGCGCCGCGCAAGGGCGATGCCATTACAGGCATCCCGGCCGAGACCGACGACAGCGTGACCTTCCACGCCGGCACCACACTCACGGATGGCACGCTGCTGACCACGGGCGGGCGCGTATTGTGCGTGGTCGGGCTGGCCGATACCGTCAAGGCGGCACAGCGCGCGGCTTATGGCGCGGCCGAGAAGATCCACTTCGACGGCATGCAGTACCGTACCGACATCGGCTACCGAGCCATCAAGCGGTAACGGACGATAAATCTACTGCACGACCCATGGCGAGCCCTGCGGTGCCCGCCATGGGCCGCCCACTACGATTTCTTCGCCCTTTACGATGGTTCGTGCTGAATTTGCCGAATCCGGCCAGGCGTTGCCTCAGCCAGTACAATCATGACATCGCTATGACGGCCGGGCAGGTTGACTGACCTGCCCGGCCGTCACCGCTCCGGCTCACCCGCCCGCATACCATGATCGATTCCCAGGCAGTCCGTGCCTATCTGCTCGGTCTGCAAGACCGTATCACCGACGCTGTTGCCGCCATCGACGGCAAGGCGTTTTCGACCGATGCCTGGGAGAAGCCGCCCACCGAGCGCCTGCGCGGCAGCGGCCGCACCCGGATCCTGGAAGGCGGCGCCGTGATGGAGCGGGCCGGCGTGGGCTTCTCGCATGTGCGGGGCGATGCGCTGCCGCCATCGGCTACCGCCAACCGGCCGGAGCTCGCCGGGCGGGGCTTCGAGGCAATGGGCGTGTCGCTGGTGTTCCACCCGCGCAACCCCTTTGTCCCCACCGTGCATATGAACGTGCGCTGCCTGATGGCGGTGAAGGAAGGCGCCGAGCCGGTGTGGTGGTTCGGCGGCGGCATGGACCTGACGCCGTACTACGGCAACACTGGTGACTGCGCACACTTCCACGCCACCTGCCGCGACGCCCTCGCCCCCTATGGCGATGACCTCTACCCGCGTTTCAAGCAATGGTGCGACGAGTATTTCTTCCTCAAGCACCGCGGCGAAGCGCGCGGCATTGGCGGCATCTTCTTCGATGACTTCTCCGCGCTCGGCTTCGAGCGCAGCTTTGCCATGATGCAATCGGTTGGCGACGCCTTCCTGGACGCCTACCTGCCGATCCTGCAGGCGCGCAAGGACACGGCCTACGGCGAGCGCGAGCGCGAGTTCCAGGCCTACCGGCGCGGCCGCTATGTCGAGTTCAACCTGGTGTTCGACCGCGGCACGCACTTCGGGCTGCAATCGGGCGGCCGCAGCGAGTCGATCCTGATGTCGATGCCGCCGCTGGCCAGCTGGCGCTATGACTGGCAACCGGAACCGGGCAGCGCGGAGGCAGCGCTGTACACGGACTTCCTGCCCGTGCGCGAGTGGGCCTGACGGCAACCCCATGGCACACGACATCGCACGATCGCTCACCGCCAACGCGGCAGACGCAGCAGGCTCGACCAAGAGCCACCGCCCCTACCGCCTCGGCATTCTCGGCGGCACCTTCGATCCGCCCCACATCGGCCACGTGGCGCTCGCCCGCCTGTGCATCGAACATCTCGAACTCGACGAGCTGGTCTGGATCCCGACCGGCCAATCGTGGCAAAAAGGCGACGACGTCACCCCTGCGGCCGACCGCCTCGCCATGACCGAACTGGCCGCGCAGGCATTGTCCGACACCCGCGCGCTGGTCCATGCCAGCCGCATGGAAGTCGACCGCGCCGGCCCCAGCTACACCGTGGATACCGTGCATGAACTGCGCGAGCACTATGGCCCCGATGCCTCGCTGGCGTGGCTCATGGGCGCCGACCAGTTGCTGCGCCTGCACACCTGGCATGGCTGGCAAGAACTGTTCGCGCACGTCCATCTTTGCGTGGCGACGCGGCCCGGTTTCGACCTCGCGGAACTGGACGGTCCGGTGCGCCAGGAGCTCGCGCAACGCCGTGCGTCCACCGACCTGATACAATCCATGCCCTCCGGCCGCATGTGGATCGACCAGACGCTCGCCGTCGACCTCTCCTCCACCGCCCTACGCCAACGCCTGGCTGCCGGACAACCGGCAGATGACCAGCTGCCGTCCGGCGTGGCACACTACATCGCGAGCCGCGGCCTGTATCGGCCGACGCAGTCGGATCTGCCCATCCCGGCCCGCCCCCAAACCGATCTCAGCTGAACTGAAAAAAAGCACCATGGATATTCGCAAACTGCAACGCGCCATCGTCGACGGCCTCGAAGATGTCAAAGCGCAGGACATCAAGGTGTACGACACCACCCACCTGACCGAGCTGTTCGACCGGGTGGTGATCGCCAGCGGGAGCTCGAACCGCCAGACCAAGGCGCTGGCCGCCTCGGTCCGCGATACCGTCAAGGAAGCCGGCGGCCATATCGTTGCGGTGGAAGGGCTGGAAACGGGCGAATGGGTGCTGGTCGACTGCGGCGACGCCGTCGTCCACATCATGCAGCCGCAGCTGCGCATGTACTACAACCTGGAAGAACTCTGGGGTGACAAGCCGGTACGCCTGAAGCTGTCCACGGCCAAGAAGGGCCTGGCCAAGGCCAGCGAGCCGATCGACGGCGAAGATGAAGACGACGCCCCGGTCGTGCGCACCGCGCGCCGCGCCACCGGCCTGCGCCCGGCATTGGCCCGTCTGCCCGAAGGCATGAAAGAGCCTTCGCCGCCGCTTGGCCACGAAGATACGGACCCGGACGCCATCGCCACCAACCGCGCCCCGACCGTGCAAAAACGCCTGACCAGCGCGCTGGGCTCGGCACCGGCACGCAAGGCGCCGGCCAAGACGGCCGCGCCGCGCAAGACCGCAGCCGGCACCGGCGTGGCACGCAAGACCGCCACCAAGACGGCTGCGACCAAGACTGCCGCCAAGGCGCCGGCCAAGACGGCGGCCGCCAAGGCTCCGGTCGCGCGCAAGCGCACCACCCGCTCGGCCTGAGCCGGACCGGTCCGCTTCCCGCCATGCAGTTGCTGATCGTGGCCGTTGGCCACAAGATGCCCGGCTGGATCGAAACCGGATTCGCGGAGTACGCGAAGCGCATGCCGCCCGAGCTGCGCATCGAGCTGCGCGAGATCAAGCCCGAGACACGCTCGTCGAGCAATAACGCCACCACCGTGATGCAACGCGAGGCGGCCCGCATCGAGGCAGCACTGCCCAAGCAATGCCGCATTGTGGCGCTGGACGAGCGCGGGCGCGACCTCACCACGGTGCAGCTCGCCGCCCAGCTGGGCGACTGGCAGCGTGAAGGCGGCGATGTCGCCTTCCTGATCGGCGGCGCCGACGGCCTCGATCCCGCCCTGAAGGCTCGCGCTCAGACCCTGCTGCGGCTGTCCAGCCTGACCATGCCGCACGGCATGGTGCGCGTGCTGCTGGCTGAGCAGCTCTATCGGGCCTGGTCGGTCACGCAGAACCACCCCTACCACCGCGCCTGAAACCAGGCGCGCGCCCGTGTCGCGCACCGGGCGAGGCCGAGGGTACAATGCGACCGAAGCGGCGCATGCGCTGCAGCCGCATTTGGCGTGCCCTACCCCCCACTGCCCTGCCGTGACCCATACCTTCCTCTATCTCGCCTCCCAGAGCCCGCGCCGGCGCGAGCTGCTGACCCAGCTTGGCGTTGCCTACGAACTGCTGCTGGCCGACGGCGACGAAGACGCCGAGGCGCTGGAAGTTGTTTTGCCGGGTGAGAGCCCGGACGACTACGTGCAGCGCGTATGCGCGCTCAAGGCCGAAGCCGCGCTGCGCCGGCGCGAGCGGCGCGCCCTGGCCGATGCCCCCATCCTGACCTCGGACACCACCGTCTGCCTGGACGGCGAAATCCTCGGCAAGCCCGCCGACAATGCCGATGCCGCCCGCATGCTGGGCGCCCTGTCCGGGCGCACCCACCGCGTGCTGACCGCGGTAACCGTGGTTTCCGCGCTCGGCCAGCGCCACGCGCTGTCGGTTTCCGAGGTGAGCTTTCGCACCATGGCCGCCGACGAGATTGCCGCCTACGTCGCCAGTGGTGAACCGGCCGGCAAGGCCGGCGCCTATGGCATCCAGGGCCGCGCCGCCGAGTTCGTCGAGCGAATCGACGGCAGCTATTCGGGTATCATGGGTTTGCCCCTGTTCGAGACGGCTTCGCTGCTCAGACAGGCCCATCTGCGGTTCTGAGAACCCCGCCGCCGCCCATCCGTTCGCGCTTCAAGCTGCTGCCACCCTGGCCACGGCAGCGCCCGCGGGAAGCATGGCAGCACACTGCGGACAACCACCTGGCCGGTCAGCCGGCGACGAGTTTCATCCACTATGACTGAAGACATCCTCGTCAACATCACACCGCAGGAAACACGCGTGGCCATCGTGCAGCAGGCCGCCGTGCAGGAACTCCACGTCGAGCGCACGCTGTCGCGCGGGCTCGTCGGCAATATCTACCTCGGCAAGGTCGTGCGCGTGCTGCCCGGCATGCAATCCGCCTTCATCGATATCGGGCTGGAGCGCGCCGCCTTCCTCCACGTCGCCGACATCTGGCACCCGCGCGATCCGGACAAGAACGCCAACGCCGCGCCACTTGCCATCGAGAAGACACTCTACGAAGGCCAGGCCCTGATGGTCCAGGTCATCAAGGACCCGATCGGCACCAAGGGCGCGCGGCTGTCCACACAGGTCAGCATTGCCGGGCGCACCCTGGTCTACCTGCCGCAGGACCCGCACATCGGCATCTCCCAGCGCATCGAGGGCGAGGTCGACCGCGAAGCCCTGCGCGCCCGCGTGCAAGGGCTGGTACCGGCGGATGAGCGCGGCGGCTTCATCGTGCGCACCATCGCCGAGGAATCCAGCAACGAAGAACTCGGCAACGACATTGCCTACCTGCGCAAGATCTGGGCTTCGATCCGCCAGAACGCCACCACGCTGCCCGCGCCCAACCTGCTTTACCAGGACCTCAACCTGGCCCAGCGCGTGTTGCGCGACTTCGTCAACGATGCCACCAACGTGATCCAGGTGGACTCGCGCGAGAACTTCCAGAAGCTGGTCGAGTTCGCCCAGGAGTACACCCCCGCGGTGCTGCCACGCCTGTCGCACTACACCGGCGAGCGCCCCGTCTTCGACCTCTTCAATATCGACGCCGAGATCGAGAAGGCGCTGTCGCGCCGGGTCGACCTGAAGTCCGGCGGCTACCTGATGATCGACCAGACGGAAGCCATGACCACCATCGACGTCAACACCGGTGGCTACGTCGGCGCGCGCAACTTCGACGACACGATCTTCAAGACCAACCTGGAAGCGGCGCATACGATTGCGCGCCAGCTGCGGCTGCGCAACCTGGGCGGCATCATCATCATCGATTTCATCGATATGGAAAACACCGAGCACCGCGACCAGGTGCTCTCGGAACTCAAGCGCGCGCTGTCGCGCGACCGCACCCGCATCACAGTCAACAGCTTCTCGCAGCTCGGGCTGGTGGAGATGACCCGCAAGCGCACGCGCGAGTCTCTCGCGCACGTGCTGTGCGAGCAGTGCCCCGTGTGCACGGGCAAGGGCCAGGTCAAGACGCCGCGCACGGTCTGCTACGACATCCTGCGCGAGATCATGCGCGAATCACGCCAGTTCAACCCGCGCGAGTTCCGCATCCTTGGCTCGCAGCACGTGATCGATTTGTTCCTGGAGGAAGAAAGCCAGCATCTGGCCATGCTCGGCGACTTCATCGGCAAGCCAATCTCGCTGCAGGTGGAATCGACGTTCCACCAGGAACAGTACGACATCATTTTGATGTGATCAGGAACGGCATCAGGCACCCCTCGCGGCTGCCTGATGCTGCGCGGCACCCTCATTCAGGAATCCCCGGATCAAGCGCACCAGGTTGTCCTCCAGTTCAGGATCGGCCAGCAGGGTTTCGTCCGCCGCCAGCGCGCTGCGCATCACGCCCATGACGGCCTGCGTCAGGACGAAGGCGGCCATCGGCCGCATGACAAGCGCGCGGTTCTCGGCGTCCACGGCGTGGCCCGAACTGAGCCACTGCGCGACCTGCGCCGCGGAGCCTTCCAGCGCCTGCCTGCTGCCCGAGGCCAGCGCTACCTCCAGCAAGAGCTTGCGCACGCGGTGACGGCCGCCAAACGCACTTAGCAATGCACGCACCAACAGCCTGGCGCGCGCCGTCGGATCGGGCGTGCCGGGCGTGCTGAGCAAGAGGCCCAGGCGCCCCATCACGCTCTCGATCTCCCGACGCCCCAGTGCTTCCATCACTTCCTGCTTGTTCGAGAAATACTGGTAAAGCGTACCGATGCTGATGCCGGCCACCTCGGCAATCCGGTTGGTGCTCACCCCCTCCAGCCCCTCCTTGTCCAGGAGGCGGATGGTCGACTCAAATATGAGTTCCAGCTTCTCCAGGGACCGCGCTTGCATCGGCCGGCGCCGCTTCGGGCCGTTGTCTACAGGGGTTTGCAGGGTCATGGCGTGGACTCCGGAACGCGAGTAAGCAAACATGATACTAGCTCATATAATCGTCCGCATACTATCCCCTTCATGCTCCGGGAGCGGTCATGACCCGTCTGGAAATCCTTCAGCTCTATGCCTTGCCGGTGGTGGTCGGCGCGTCCCTGATGGAAGCGCTGGTGCTGCACTGGCGCAAGCCCGGCACGTTCGACTGGCATGAGGCGTGGCTGTCGCTGGTAGACCTGGCCGGGCGCAAGATCCTGGTCTTCCTGCCCTTGTCGCTGGCGGCGCCCATATTCGCGCTAGCCTGGGAGCACCGCCTGCAAACCATCGTGCTCAACAGCTGGCTGCTGGGTTTGGTCTTGTTCATCGGCCAGGAGTTCTGCTACTACTGGTACCACCGCGCGGCGCACCGCGTGCGCTTCTTCTGGGCTACGCACGCCGTCCATCACTCGCCTAACCAGCTCACCTTGTCGACGGCTTACCGCCTTGGCTGGACCGGCAAGCTGACAGGCACCACGCTGTTTTTCACGCCCCTGGTGTGGCTGGGCTTTCCGCCCGAGGTGGTGATCGCGACCTTGTCGCTGAACCTGCTCTATCAATTCTGGATTCACGCGACCTGGATCCCGCGGCTCGGCTGGTTGGAATATGTCCTGAATACGCCGTCCGCGCATCGGGTTCATCACGCCGCCAATATCGAATACCTGGATGCCAACTTCGGCGGCGTGCTGATCGTCTTCGACAGGCTCTTCGGCACCTACGTGGCCGAGCGCGACGAGGTGCCGTGCCGCTATGGGCTGGTCACCCCGATGCGCTCGCGCAATCCGCTGCGTGTCGAGTTCCAGCAGTGGCTCGACCTTGGACGGGACCTCGCGCAAGCACGCAGCCTGGGGGCGATGCTCGGCTTTCTCTTCCTGCCGCCCGGCTGGCGCCCCGACGGACAGGGCCACACCACCGAAGCGCTTCGCCGTCAGCTCACGCTTGTCCGCCCGCTTGCCTCGAAGGGCAGCGGCGCCTCGCCGAAGTAGCGAGAGCGGTGCGCGTGCGCACGCTTTCCTCTCGCCTTCCTTGCCCCATCCTCTATAAATATGGAGACAGGTGGCCGCATTCAGATTTCCTCGCGGGCACCGGGCGCAAGGAGTCACCATGAAGAAGAAGCGCTTGCTGTTGTGGCCGTTAGCTGCCGCATTGGCGGCATGCACGGTGACATTGCCTCCCCCCTCCCCGCCGGCTGCGCGCGTACCCGAGACAAAAAAGGCCCCCGCCCCCGTGGCGCGGGAACGCGCCACGCCCATTCCCCCGCACGACATCGATATCGCCGCCGATTGCCAGCGCACGGAGGAAGACGGCTTTCGCGAGGATGCCCATATGCGGGTGGCCAGCAACGATGTGCGCAGCCTGAGCTGGAAGCTGTGGGTGGGCCGGCATGGTTCCTGCCACTTCGATCTCACCGAGTTCCGCCAGGTGCGCAAGACCCCGCATATCGAACTGCAGGCGATCGATGGCAGCGGTTGCACGCTAATGGTCTGGCAGGACCCGCGGCGCGTCACGCTGGCGCATGCGCATTGCGAGCAGCATTGCACCCCGGGTATCTACGAACAGGCGTGGCCGGTGCTGTTCGATCCGCGCAGCGGCACATGCGCGCAGATCCGCTAGCGCTGCCGGGCTGTTGACGGCAAGCGCGGCTCAGCGCTCGCGCAAGCGCGCCGCCGTGCGCGTCAGCGGCTTGGCCAGCACGGTGGTGGCCAGCGCCATCAGCAGCAGGCCGGAGAAGGCCGTCATGCCGATCAGCCCGGCTTCGAACAAGATTCCCAGCACAACCACTTCCATCAGCCCCTTGGTCTGGACCAGCGCGCCCAGCATCCAGGCCTCGCGCCGCGGCAGGCCGGCCAGGCGCGCCGGCAATGCGGTTCCGACCACCTTGCCGGCCACCGCGACCATGGTACTCAGGCCGAACGCCAAAAGCGTCGCCTGACCGCCGATGGCGATGTCGGTACGCAGCCCGGTCATCAGGAAAAAGAACGGCATCAGGACCACCACGGTGGCGGGCTCGAGCTGGCGCCGGAGCTCGCCGGCCGCATCGCGCGGCAGCACGACGCCAGCGAGAAAGCCACCGAGGATGTAGTGCAGGCCGATCGATTCGGAAATCAGCGCCGAGCCGAAGATCAGCACCGCGACCAGCGCCAGGCGTGCGTCGTTGGTGGCCATCCGCGGCAGCATGCGCGCCAGCAGCGGGCGTACCAGCCACAGCATCGCACCAACGTAGGCAAGGCCCAGGCAAGCCAGCCGCAGGAAGTCATAGGTAGAGGAACGGCCCGCGCTGGCAAGGATGCCCGACAGCACCAGCCAGATGGCCGCATCGCTGAAGGCGGCGCAGCCGACCGCCAGCTGGCCGGGCACGGAGTCGGACAGCTTCATTTCCCGCAGGATGGCCCCCAGCACCGGCAGCGCCGTCACCGCCATGGAAACCCCCACGGCGAAAGCGAATTGCCAGGCGGATGCCGCATGCCCCACGGCACCCGGCGTGGCGTAGGCCAGCCAGGCGCCGGCTGCCGTGCCGAGCGCGAACGGCACCAGCACGCTGCCCAGCGCGGCCGCCATCGCTATGCGCCGTATCCCTGGCTGCTGCGCGCCACCGATGTGCAAGCCAGAGAGAAAGGCAAACAGCACCACCGCCAGCCATTGCAGCCCGGAGAGCGCGGATAGCTGCGCCGGCCCGAACAGGGCCTGCCAGCCTTGCGGCCACAGCGCGCCAAGCAGGGATGGCCCGAGCAGGATACCGCCCACGATCTGCATGGCCACCAGCGGCACAATGCTGCCGATGCGCAGCCCGCGCCACAGGATGAACGGTGTACCGACCACCAGGCAGGCCTGGGCAAAGAAGAGCGAGACGGGATTCAAGGCGACGGGCGGATCGAGAGAAGTGGAACAAGGAGGCGGGCGCGCCAGGCGCCCACCGAGCGTGCATCCAGAGGCGCTACTTAGCCTTCGGCACGCGCCCCATCAGGTAGAACTCTTCGTTCGGCCGCATGCTGATGGTATTCGCCATGCGGTTGGACAGGCCGAAGAAGGCGGTGATGGCAGCGATATCCCAGGCATCCTCGTGGCTGAACCCATGCTTGGCCAATGCCGCGAAATCGGCATCGCCAACCTCGGCCGAGGCCTCGCAGACCTTGAGGGCGAAGTCGAGCATGGCGCGCTGGCGCGGCGTGATGTCGGCCTTGCGGTAATTGACGGCCACCTGGTCGGCCAGCGTCGGCTTTTTCTCGTAGATGCGCAGGATGGCGCCGTGCGCCACCACGCAGTACAGGCACTGGTTGGCGCCCGAAGTGGCCACCACGATCATCTCGCGCTCGCCCTTGGAGAGGCCGCCCTCCTTGAGCATCAGCGCATCGTGGTAGGCAAAGAAGGCGCGGAACTCATCCGGCCGGTGGGCCAGCGTCAGGAACACGTTCGGCACGAAGCCGGCCTTGTCCTGGACTTCCACGATGCGAGCCCGGATGTCCTCGGGCAGGTCGGCGATGGCGGGAACCGGGTAACGGCTCAGTGGCGGCGATGCGGTCATGGTGGTCTCCTTCGGGGTGTTCCCCTCTTTGCACTGCGCATGAACCGCCCGCGCTAGCTGCCGCGGGCAGCGGGAATCTGGCCGGCTGCGCCGGCTTACTGGGTGGCGAACTGGATCCTGTGCAGCCCGGCGTAGAGTCCCTCGGCCGAGAGCAGTTCGTCGTGGGTGCCATGCTCCGCCACCCGCCCGTGGTCGAGCACCACGATGCGATCGGCGTTCTCGATGGTGGACAGGCGGTGCGCGATGACCAGCGTTGTGCGGCCAACCATCAGGGCTTCCAGCGCGGCCTGCACCTGGCGCTCCGATTCGGAGTCGAGCGCCGAGGTGGCTTCATCGAGAATCAGGATCGGCGCGTCCTTGTACAGCGCGCGCGCGATCGCCATGCGCTGGCGCTGGCCGCCGGACAGCTTCATGCCGTTGTCGCCGATATTGGTCTCGAGCCCTTGCGGCAGGCCCTTGATCACATCGGTCAGGTAAGCGGCGGCCAGCGCGCGCTCGACACGCGCCATGTCGATCTGCGCCGCCGGATGCACGCCATAGGCCACATTGGCGGCAACCGTGTCGTTGAACAGCACCACGTCCTGGCTGACAAAGGCAATCTGGCGGCGCAGGTCATGCAGCGAGAACGCGTCGATGGTCTTGCCGTCCAGCAAGATGCGGCCCTCGGTCGGGTCGAAGAAGCGCGGCACCAGGTTGACCAGCGTGGTCTTGCCGCTGCCCGACGGCCCCACCAGCGCCACGACTTCACCGGCGCTGACGTTGAAGTTGATGTTGTCCAATGCCGGGCGGGCGGCCTCGCCGTAGCGGAAGCCCACCTTCTCGAACACCAGTTCGCCACGCGCGCGCTCGAGCGGCAGGCCGCCATCTTGCGGCTCGATCGGCTCATCGATCAGGCCGAAGATCATCTCGGCCGCGGTCAGGCCGCGCTGCAGCGGCTGGTTCAGGTCGGTCAGGTGCTTGAGCGGCGAGACCAGCAGCAGCATCGCCATCACAAAGCCGGTGAAGCTGCCCACCGTGGTGTGGTTGGTCTGCGACTGGATCATCGCTATGGTGAGGATGACAGACAGCGCCAGCGCCGCCAGGAATGCCGTGACGGGCTGGTTCAGCCCGCCTGCCACTGCCATGCGCATGGAATAGCCACGCAGGCGCTCGGCCATGGCCGCAAAACGCGACGTCTCATAAGCCTCGCCGCCATGCAGCTTGACCACCTTGTAGCCACCAGCGGCTTCCTCGACCACGTAGGCCGCGGTGTTGGTCAGCGCCTGGTGATCGCGATTAAGGCGCCGCAGGCGGCGATTGACCTTGGCCATGACGAAACCGATCACCGGCAGGATCACCGCCACCACCAGCGTCAGGCTCCAGTTGGTATAGAACAGGTAGACCAGCAGCGCCAACACGGTGAGCGAATCGCGCACCAGGGTGATCAGCACGCCGGTCAGGATCTGCATGACCTGGTTGACCTCGAAGATCACCGCATTGATCAGCGAGGCCGCAGTATTGCGGTGGTAGAACAGCGCGGGCGCATGCAGCATGCGCTCGAACATCTGCATACGCATTTTCAGCAGCACCCGGTTGGAGATCAGGGCGAGCAGGTAGCCGGAGGCGAACTGCGCCACCCCGCGTACCAGCGCCACGCCAATCAGCAGGGCCGGCACGTGCCAGAGCTTGCCGGCATATGCGCCGCCGAAACCGTTGTCGAGCAGGTCATTGACGACCTTGGGCATGATCCCTTCGGCGCCAGCTACAGCCGCCATCGCGATAATGGCAACGATGAAGACGCGCATTTCCGGACGCAGGTAGGACCAGACTCGCTTCAGGGTGTCGGCTTCCTGTGCCGGGGGCGCATTTTGTTCTTGGACTTTCACGTTTTCTCCACCCCGTCGGCGCGGGGATACTTTGCTTGTACCGCGGCCAGCCCGAGCAACAGCCCGATGATGCCGGCATAAAAAACAATATTTGCCTGGTGCGCCATCGTCACCTGTGTCAGGCCGCTGATCAGGCTGGCCATGACGACGCCGAGCCCGGCACCACTGAGGCTGAGGCCAAGCGCGTTGGCATTGCGGCTGCATTGGCGCAACATCCGCCAGAACATGGCACCGGGAACCAGAAATAATCCCAGCAGCGCCAGCACGCCTGGAACGCCGGTGGTTGCGGCAGCCTCCAGGACGTCGTTGTGTGCATGCTCGAGAACGCACGCGGGCGAGTCGTTCTCCCGGCAGAACGCGGATGACTGCGTAATGCGGGCAAACTGGCCAATACCGACGCCCATCCAGGGATGCAAACGGATCGAGTGCACGGCGAGCTGCCAGATTTCCAACCGCGAACCGACGGACGTTTCCGTATCCCCGGCCTCGAACCGGTCGATTTCGTGGCGCACCTGGTCAATCCGCTTCGCCACCGGACTACCAGGAATGAGATACGAGCCGGTCCCCAACAAGGCAAACAATGCAAGCGCGATGCAGAATCTTGCCGGTCTCAATCCGCGGTACCGGACAAATAGCAGCGGCAGCATCGTAATCAGCATGGCAAGCATTGCGCCTCGCGTGCCATTCAACGCCAGTATCATTGCGGCCAACACTAGGTTTGTCCAAGCAAGCACGTGCGCTCGACGGCTGGTTCCCGGCCTGACAAAGCCGATCAAGCCAAGCGCGGCGACCATATTGGCGAAGGCGATAGGCTGGGTCCATGCAGCGGGCCTGGTGTCGCCCAGCGCCACATACTGGTAAGCCACTAGCACGAGGCTGGCCGCCAGTGCGATCGTAATGCCAAGCCACATCGCCCGAGGATCGGGCGCGCTACGCAGGACAACTAGTAAGGTCAACAGGGCAAGCAGAATTCTCGAAGGATTATCGATCACATTCCACGGCACGTCGAAGTAAAGCTTCGACGCTAAACATACGATTACCAGGGCTAGAATAGCGAGCCCTAAGGGGTACAGCAGGTTGCGGTATGCGCCCCAAGTCTTGCGCATGCCATCGCTAGCAATAAGCGCCAGGAACACAACGCCCGCCAGGAATATCCCTGCCCCCCTCGGTATGCATAGCAACAGGATCGGAAACGCCAGGACAAGGGCGCTTGCGATCGAAGTCAGTTTTGCCGCACGAATTACCATAAACAAGCTCTATGAAAATCTCAGTCGTACTGATTACAAAAAACGAGGCACACAACATCCGGGAGTGCCTGGAAAGCGTGTCCTGGTGCGACCGCGCGATTATAGTGGATTCAGGTAGCCGGGACGGCACGGTCGAGCTGGCCCGGAGCCTGGGCGCGGAGGTCTTCGAAACCGAGCACTGGCCTGGCTTCGGCGCCCAGAAAAACCTGGCGGTATCCAAGGCCGACGGCGACTGGATCTTCTCCATCGACGCGGACGAACGGGTCACCCCCGAGCTGCGCGACGAAATTCTCGCCGCAGTGGCGTCCGGCCAGTCCGATGCGTACGAGGTACCTAGGCTGTCGCGCTTTTGCGGCCGCTTCATCCGCCACGGCGGCTGGTACCCCGACTACGTCACACGGCTGTTCCGCCGTGGCCACGCCCGCTTCACCGACGATCTCGTGCATGAGCGCGTGATAGCCGATGCACCAGTCGGCAGGCTCAATTCGCCATTGCTGCATTACACCTATGACGATTTCTCGCAGGTGCTGCAAAAGATCGACAAATACTCCAGCCTCGGCGCCCAGCAGGGCTTCGCGCGCGGCAAGACGGCGTCGCCCGCCAGCGCCGTGCTGCATGGCGCCTGGGCGTTCCTGCGCACCTACCTGCTGCGCCGCGGTTTCCTGGACGGCGCGCAGGGGCTCGGTGTGGCGCTGATGAATGGCCAGGCCAGCTACTACAAGTACATCAAGCTATGGTACCTGCAGCAGAAGAGCGAGCAGCAGGCGCCCCCACGGTAGGGGCTGCCGCGCCTGCCTGAGGCACGCCCAGCAAGTCCTCAACGCAAGCGCTGAAGGCCGCCGAGGTGGGGCCAAAGCCCATCTGCTCGATGTGCACAGCCGCATAGGCCAGCAGCCGGGCGCGCAGCGGCGCGTCCTCGAGCCCGCGGCGGATCGCCTCCGCCAGCGCGGGCACATCGCCAACCGGCGTCAGCAGGCCAGCCTTGCCCTCGGCCAGGATCTCGCGCGGGCCCACCGGGCAATCGGTACTCACCACCAACTGGCCCAGCGCCATGCCTTCAAGAAGCACATTGGGCAGCCCCTCCATCTTGGAGCTGAACGCCATCAGCCGCGCATGGTGGATCCATGCATAGGGATTGGCCTGGAAACCGGCAAAGCTGACGCGCTCGCTGATGCCGAGCTCGCGCGCGAGCGCTTCGAGCCGGCCGCGCGAAGCGCCGTCGCCCACCAGCACAAGCCGCTCGCACAAGCCCGTGCCCCTGACCAGCGCCGCGTAGGCCCGCAGCAGCGTGGTGAAATCCTTCTGGCTTTCTTCCAGCCGCCCCACCGAAACAATGTAGGGATGCGCCGGCGGCTTGAACGGCGCCTTGCCGAGCGCACGGATGCGATCGAGGTCAGTGGCGTTGTACAGGCGGATGAATTTGTCGGCGGCCTCGGGAATCAGCGCCCGCGCATCGGCCAGCATGCTGTCGTTGAGCACCACGATGCGGTCATAGTGCTCACGGCACTGGCGTCGCAGCTTGCGCAGCTTGCGGCGGTTCTCGCGCTCCAGGTGTGCCACGCTGAAATGCTGGTAGCCGATCATCGGCACCGGCAGGCGACCGGTCAGCCGCGACAGCGACATGTCGTAGTCGATCACCAGGTCATAGTCCCGCGCGATACCGCGAAAGCGCCGGTTGACCAGCGGCTTGCGCAGCGGCGGCAACAACACTTCTTCATAGATCTTGCCCAACGGGCCCAGCTTGCCGGCTTTTTTCAATTGCCGGCAGCGCGAGAGCCAGGCCTCCGGCGCGAGGATATGGATCTTGACGTCCGGCGGCAACATGGCGCGGAAATGCGTCTCCAGCGCTTCGGTCGGATAGGTCAGCGTCAGGCCGATCTCGAAGCGCTCTCGATCCAGCGAGGCCAGCAGCGACACCAGCGAGGTCTCGATGCCGCCGCGCAGGAAGTGGGTCAGGTGGAAGAGGATGCGTTGCTTGGCCATGCGGGGCTTGTGTGATCCATGAAAAGACGGGATGGACGGCAGCAATGCCGGTCAGGGCGGCGCTATGCCGGTACCGCCCCGCCGGCAAGCCCCGGGTCAGCCGTAGAGCATGCGGACGTTCTCGCCCGACAGGGCCGCGCGGAAGCTTGCCAGGGCATCGTCGGATGGCGTGACCAGCCACTGCCGCCCCAGTTCCGCCTCGCAGCGCGCGCCGGTGGTGGCGTAGCTCACGCGCACCGGCACGCCTGGCGCATTGGCCACACTCGCCAGGTAGGGCGTGAGCAACTCGCGCAGCAGTTCCGTGGAGGCATTGCCGTTGAACGCTAGGCCGACCGCCTCGGCGTACTTGGCGCGCGCCGCCACCAGGTCCATCACCGATTCAGCGGTGAAGCGCACGCCACCGGTAAAGGTGTCGTGACGGGCGTTGCCTTGCACGATCACCATCTCGTCCTCGCGGAACATATGGCGGTTGGCATCGAACAATTCGTTGAACACCGTCATCTCGACCTGTCCGGTACCGTCGTCAAGCAAGACAATCAGCATCTTGCCGCGCTGCGTCATCTGGGTGCGCATGCCGGTGATGACACCAGCGATGACTTTGCCACGCACGTCGCGGCCGTAGCCGCCGCCATTGCCTTGCACTTCCTTTTCCAGGCCGGCCAGCGTGCCCTTGAGGAAGCGGCCGACTTCGTCCCGATAGGCGTCGAACAGGTGGCCGGAGAAGTAATAGCCCAGCGCCTGCTTTTCTTCCTGCAGCATGCGCTTGGGCGCCCAGGCCGGTTCGTCGACCAGCGAGGGGCGGTGCGATTCGCCGGCGTCAGCCATCAGGTCGAACAGCGACACCTGGTTGGCTGACTCGGCCTTCTGCTCGGCGGCTTCCATGGCACGCGACACCGAGGCCAGCAACTGGCCGCGATTGGCGTTGAGGCTGTCGAAGGCGCCGGCGCGAATCAGCGCCTCGATGGTGCGGCGGTTGACCTGGCGGCGGTCGACGCGCTCGCAGAAATCGAACAGGTCGGCAAAGGGCTTTTCCTCGCGGGCGCGCAGGATGTCCTCGATGGCACCCTGCCCCGAGCCCTTGATGCCGCCAAGGCCGTAGCGGATGGTCTTGGCATCGGTCGGCGCGAAGCGGTATTCGCTGGCGTTGACGTCAGGCGGCAGCACCTGGAGCTTGTTGAGCTTGCAATCGTCAAAGAGGATCTTGACCTTGTCGGTGTCGTCCATGGCGAGCGACATATTCGCAGCCATGAACGCGGCTGGATGGTGCGCCTTGAGCCAGGCCGTGTAGTAGGCCAGCAACGCGTAAGCGGCCGCGTGCGATTTGTTGAAGCCGTAGCCCGCGAACTTTTCCATCAGGTCGAAGGTGTCGTCCGCCTTCTCGGCGGTCAGGCCGTTCTTGGCCGCACCCTCGCGGAACAGCTCGCGGTGCTGGGCCATTTCCTCGGCCTTCTTCTTGCCCATGGCGCGGCGCAGCAAGTCGGCGCCGCCCAGCGAGTAGCCGCCGATGATCTGCGCCATCTGCATCACCTGCTCCTGGTAGACCATGATGCCATAGGTCTCCTTGAGCACCGGCTCGACGCGCGGGTCCGGGTACTCCACCTTCTCGCGGCCGTGCTTACGGGCGCAGAAGCTGGGGATCAGGTCCATCGGGCCTGGGCGATAGAGTGCCACCAGCGCGATGATGTCCTCAAAGCGGTCAGGCTTGGCGTCCTTCAGCATGCCCTGCATGCCGCGGCTTTCCAGCTGGAACACGGCGACCGTGTTGGCCGTCTTGAGGATGTCGAATGCCTTGCTGTCGTCGAGCGGGATGTGGCTGCAGTTCCAGTCCGCCATGGACGGATCGAGCCTGCGGATATAGCGCTCGGCCCAGTCCAGGATGGTCAGCGTGGTCAGGCCCAAGAAGTCGAACTTGACCAGGCCGGCGGCTTCCACGTCGTCCTTGTCGTACTGGCTGACCACACCGCTCATGCCGTCGTTCTGCGCGCCCTGGGTATAGAGCGGGCAGAAATCCGTCAGCTTGCCCGGGGCGATCAGCACGCCGCCGGCGTGCATGCCGACGTTACGCGTCATGCCTTCCACGCGCTGCGCCAGCTCCAGCAGCTGGCGCACTTCTTCTTCGTTCTTCTCGCGCTCGGTCAGGAGCGGCTCTTCCTTCTTGGCTTCCTCGATGGTGACGAGCTTGCCCGGCTTGAAAGGAATCAGCTTGGCGATGCCGTCGACAAAGCCATAGCCCAGGTCGAGCACGCGGCCCACGTCGCGCACCGCGGCCTTGGCGGCCATGGTGCCGAAGGTGGCGATCTGCGATACCGCGGCGTGGCCGTACTTCTCCTTCACGTACGTGATAACGCGATCGCGCCCCTGCTGGCAGAAGTCGATGTCGAAGTCGGGCATTGAAACCCGTTCCGGGTTCAGGAACCGCTCGAACAGCAGCGCGTACTTGAGCGGATCCAGATCGGTAATACCGAGCGCATAGGCCACCAGCGAACCAGCGCCGGAGCCCCGTCCCGGCCCGACCGGCACGCCGTTGTTCTTAGCCCAGTTGATAAAGTCCGCCACGATCAGGAAGTAGCCGGGGAAGCCCATCTTGATGATGGTACCGGTCTCGAACTCCAGCCTCGCGTAGTACTCGGGGCGCTTGGCCTCGCGCACGGCTTCGTCGGGGAACAGCACCACCATGCGCTTTTCCAGGCCTTCCTTGGCCAGGTGCACAAGGTAATCGTCGAGCGACATGCCGTCGGGAGTCGGAAACAGCGGCAGGCGCGGCTTGCCCAGTTCCAGCGTGAGGTTGCAGCGGCGCGCGATCTGCACCGCGTTTTCCAGCGCGGACGGGATGTCGGCGAACAGCGCGCACATCTCGTCCTGGGTCTTGAAATACTGGTCGGTGGTGAAGCGCCGCACGCGGCGGGGGTTAGCCAGCAGCTCCCCTTCGGCGATGCAGGTGCGAGCCTCGTGCGCCGTGAAATCGTCAGGCGTCATGAACTGCACCGGGTGCGTCGCCACCACCGGCAAGCCCAGCCTGGCCGCCAACTGCACCGCCTGCTGCACATAGGCATCAGTGCCGGGCAGGCCTGCACGCTGCAGCTCGATATAGAAGCGCTGCGGGAACACCTTTGCCCAATGCGCGGCGGCCTGCGCCGCGGCCGCATCGTTGCCATTGGCCAGCGCCATGCCGATGTCACCGCCCATCGCGCCAGACAGCGCAATCAGGCCGGTGGCCAGCGGCTGGCCCTCTTCGCCGGCTTCGTCGAACCAGGCGGGGTCGATCTCGGCGCGGCCGCGGTACTGGTTGGAAAGCCACGCGCGCGACAGCAGCACGCAGAGATTGAGGTAGCCAATCCGGTCCCGGACCAACAGCAGCAAGCGCGTCGGCTTGTCGCGATCGTCGGCGTTGGTCAGCCAGACGTCGGCGCCAACCACGGGCTTGACGCCGCCGCCGCGCGCTTCCTTGTAGAAGCGGATCAGGCCGAAGGCATTGGCCAGGTCGGTCAGGGCGAGCGCGCCCATGCCATCGGCGGCCGCAGCCTTGACGGCATCGTCCAGGCGCACGATGCCGTCGACGACGGAGTATTCGGAATGAAGACGGAGATGAACGAAGCGAGGTGCAGACATGGCCGTAATTGTACCGGCTCGGCATGTCCGCGCCTGCCTTCTTTGCGCTACGAGCCCGACGGCAATACTGAGCCAGGCGCTCGGAAAAGCCCGGCAGGAGGCCTGCGAGGCGCTATAATTTCGCCTTTCCAATCAGGCAGTTACCGCGCGCTCGCAAGGCGCGGTCCCGTCGCGCGCCACCTATGCAGATCGTAAACATCTCCGCTTACAAGTTCGTCTCACTGGACGATATCCCGGTCTTGCGCCCGGAAATGCGCGCGCGCTGTGAAGCACACGGGCTCAAGGGCACGATCCTGCTCGCGCCGGAAGGCATCAACCTGTTCCTCGCCGGCGTGCGCGAGGCCATCGACGGCTTCCTCGCCTGGCTGCATGCCGACCCGCGCTTTGCCGATATCGAGCCCAAGGAGAGCCTGTCGGAAAACCAGCCCTTCAAGCGCATGCTGGTGCGTGAGAAGAAGGAAATCATCACCATGAAGATGCCGCTGATCCGCCCCGAAGCCGGTCGGGCGCCGGCGGTGACGCCAGTCGAGCTCAAGCGCTGGCTGGACCAGGGCCACGACGATGCCGGCCGCCCTGTGGTGATGCTGGATACACGCAACGCCTTTGAGGTCGCCGTCGGCACGTTCGAGCAGGCGGTCGATTACGACATCGCCAAGTTCAGCGATTTTCCGCCAGCCATTGCCGCGCACAAGGCGGAGTTCGCGGGCAAGACCATCGTGTCGTTCTGCACCGGCGGCATTCGCTGCGAGAAGGCCGCCATCCACATGCAGGAAGCCGGCATCGAGCATGTCTACCAGCTAGAGGGGGGCATCCTGAAGTATTTCGAGGAAGTGGGTGGCAGCCACTATCAGGGCGACTGCTTTGTCTTCGACTACCGCACCGCGCTGAACCCCAGCCTGGAGCCGGCTGGCCCCAAGCAGTGTTTTGCCTGCCGCGCCGTGGTCACCGCCGAAGAGCAGCAAAGCCCGCACTACGTGGTGGGCCAGAGCTGCCCGCACTGCATCGGGGAAGGCACCGGGACGGCAGCGGCGGCCGCCTGAGCGCGCTGGCGTCCCTCAGGCGGCCAGCAAGTGGTAGAGGTTGCGCAGCATGCCGGCGGTGGCGCCCCAGATAAACCGGTGGCCGCCATCCTCGCGCGGGAACGGCATGGCGTAGAACAGCCGCTCGCCGTCCACCCAGCGAAACAGGCGCTGCTCGTGATGCGACGGGTCCATCAGGAAACCTAGCGGCACTTCAAACACATCGGCAACCTCGCGCGCATCGGGCCGCAGCGTGAAGCCGTCGCGGACCAGGCCCACCACCGGGCTCACATGGAAGCCGGTGCCGGTGATGTAGTCGGGCAAGCTGCCCAGCACCTCCACATAATCGCGCGCCAGCCCCACCTCTTCCTCCGTTTCGCGCAGTGCCGTCGCCGTCCGGTCAATATCGAACGCTTCGTGGCGGCCGCCGGGGAAACTGATTTGCCCGGCGTGCGCACTCAGGTTGGCGTTGCGCTCGGTCAGCAGCACGGTCAGCCCATCCTCACGCTCCACCAACGGTACCAGCACGGCTGCATCGCGCAGCTTCAGGCTGCGGTCATAGGCGCGCGACTCATCGGTCAGCTCGGGGTCCCAGGCAGGGGGCGACTGGAGCCGATGGCGGATGAATTCCGGGCGCAGGCGCACGTCGGCCAGCGGCGGGTGCCGCGTGTCGGTGGCGACGATGGGGAGGGATTCGGGATCAAAGGCAGGACGCATAATCGTTGCGAGTATGACAGAAGCCGGCCAAACCGTTTGTGCTGCGACGCGGCAAACGTGGCACGCGGAGATGCAAAAAGGGCACCCGAAGGTGCCCTTTTTGCGCAGCCTCGACCGGCAAGCCGATCGAGGCGACTGGCGGCTTACTGAGCAGCAGCAGCCTTGGCAGCAGCCTTGGCCGGTGCCGACTTGTATGCCAGCTTTTCCTTGATCCGCGCGGACTTGCCCGAACGCTGACGCAGGTAGTACAGCTTGGCGCGGCGGACGTCGCCACGGCGCTTCACTTCGATCGCTGCGATCAGCGGCGAGTACAGCTGGAACGTACGTTCCACGCCTTCACCCGACGAAATCTTGCGCACGATGAAGGACGAATTCAGGCCACGATTGCGCTTGGCAATCACGACGCCTTCATAAGCCTGGACGCGCTTGCGGTTACCTTCCACCACGTTCACGCTGACGATCACGGTGTCGCCGGGTGCGAATGCGGGGATGGTCTTGTTCGCGGTCAGACGCGCGATTTCGTCTTTCTCGATCAGCTCGATGATGTTCATCGTTTCTTCTCCTTGTCCATCATGCCGACGTTGTATGCCCCAGGCATGGCCTGGGCCCCGGCAGAGGATGGGGTTTCACTTGGCGGGAGCGAGCTCCCGCCCTTCTTTCGCCAGCCATGTCGACAGGAATTTCTCGTCGACCCGGCTCAGCAACCCTTGACTGCGCGCTGCCTCGATCAGATCGGGGCGCTTCTTCGCAGTATTGGCCAGCGCCTGCTGGCGCCGCCACTTCTCGATCTCGGCATGATGGCCCCCGAGCAAGATATCGGGCACCCGCACACCTTCGTATTCTTCTGGCCGCGTGTAGTGCGGACAATCCAGCAGCCCGTTGACGAAGCTGTCCTGAACCGCCGACTGGGCATCGCCCAACACACCCGGCAAATGCCTGACCACTGCGTCGATCACGGCCATGGCCGGCAGCTCGCCACCGGATAGCACGAAATCGCCGAGGCTGATTTCCTCATCGACCCGACGCTCGATCAACCGCTGGTCAATCGCTTCGTAGCGTCCGCACAGCATCACCAGGCCTGGACGCTGCGCCAGTGACATCACCTTTTGGTGCGTCAGCGGCGCGCCTTGCGGCGACATCAGCACCACGTGCGGCCGCACCGGCGCCTCCTGGCCCTCCGGCTTGGCCTGCGCCGCCTGCTGGGCGGAACACGCCGCGTCGATGGCATCTTCCAGCGGCTTGGCCAGCATCACCATGCCAGGGCCGCCGCCGTAGGGGCGATCGTCGATGGTACGGTAGTTGTCGCTGGTGAAGTCGCGTGGATTCCAGGTGCGCAACGTGTAGCGCTGCTGCTTTGCCGCCCGACTGGTAATGCCCCAGTCGGTCAGCGCGCGAAACATCTCGGGAAACAGCGTGATCACGTCGAACTGCATCCGCCTCTCCCTTTACTTGCCCACCACTCGCCCACCGGCTATCGCCGACCAAGCACCCTTGCCTTCAGCAGCTCGGGCCGCTCAGTAATCCAGGCCCCAGTCCACCACCACGCGCCGGGCCGAGATATCGACCGAGCGCAGGAATGCGTCGACAAAGGGAATCAGGCGCTCACCCGCCTTGCCATCGGGCAAGGCATGCGCCACCTGCAGGATCTGGTGCGCACCGTTGTCGATCAGCCCGGACACTTCGCCCAGCGACTCGCCCTGCTCATTGAACACGGCACAGCCAATCAGATCGACCCAGTAGAATTCGTTCTCATCCGGCGCGGGGAAGTCCTCGCGACGAATCCAGACACGGCGCCCCTTGAGCGCCTCCGAGTGGTTGCGCTCGGACACGCCGCTCGCCTGGGCCACTACGGTACCGCTGTGCTCGCGGGACTGCACGATCTTCACGCACAAGGCCTCGGAGGCCACGGCATCTGCCGCGCCAACCAGGCCGGTTGGCGGCGGTTTGAGCAGCCACCAGCGGCGCGCGTGCAACAGCGCGCTTGCATCGTCGGCATGCGGCTGGACCTTGATCCAGCCCCGTATCCCATAAGCCGCACCGATATAACCGACCTCGATCAGGTCGTCCGGCAGCTTATCGGTATACGCCAGCGCAGCCGGCAACCCGGTTGCACCGCGCTTGAGACTGGGCTTTTCCTGCTCACCGGCCTCGCGCCGGGCCGAGGGCTCGAGCGGCACATTGAGTGGCCGCCGCGCCGGGGCGCCTTGCTTGCGTTCTGTCACGTGTCGTTTGCCACGCGTCGCGAAACGCGCGTCACAACAATCAGGCTGCAGCCTTGGCGGCGTTTTGCTTGACCAGACGGGCAACCGTCGGCGACAGCTGGGCGCCAACGCCGGTCCAGTACGTCAGGCGGTCTTGCACCAGACGCAGGCCTTCTTCGCTTGCCGAAGCCAGGGGGTTGTAGAAACCAATACGCTCGATGAAACGGCCATCGCGACGATTACGCGAGTCAGCAGCGACGATATTGAAGAAGGGGCGCTTCTTGCTGCCACCGCGAGCCAGACGGATTACGACCATGGGTTTGATTCCTCAGAAAACTTGATGTTCGAACACGAAACGCAAGAGTATAGACCAAATTCCGAGGCCAAACAAACACTTAGAGCGATTGACGCGACACCCGGCCGCAGGCATCGTGGTGAAAACCCCGACAGGAGCGCGCGCCATGCGATTTCATCTTCACATTCGCAGCTTCCGAACCCTGCTCGCGAGCACTTTCTCGGCGTTCGCAGCCGCGATCTGGTTCAGCCCCAATGCCAACGCCGCCCTGCCGCTGGATCAGATCCAGCTGCCCCCAGGCTTTCACATCGAATTGCTGAGCGCGGAGGTGCCGGAAGCCCGTGGCATGACCCTGTCGCCGGCAGGCACGCTCTTCATCGGCACCCGCAGCGAAGGCAAGGTGTATGCGATCCGCAACCCGCTGGCGCCCGCCCCGAAGGTGAAGACTATCGCCACCGGCCTGACCATGCCGGTGGGCGTGGCCTTCCGCAACGGCGCGCTGTACGCCTCCTCGACCTCGCAGATCGTCCGGCTAGATGATATCGATGCCCGCCTGGACAACCCGCCCAAACCCATCGTGGTAAGTGATCGCTTTCCCTCCGAAACGCACCACGGGTGGAAGTTTATCGCCTTTGGCCCGGATGGATATCTGTACGTGCCGGTCGGCGCGCCGTGCAATATCTGCGCGCCCGACGAGAACCGTTACGCCAACATCATGAAGATGAAGCCGGACGGCACCGACTTGCAGGTCGTGGCCAGGGGGGTGCGCAACTCGGTAGGCTTTGACTGGCACCCGGCCACCCGGCAGCTCTGGTTCACCGACAACGGGCGCGACATGTTGGGGGACGATGTGCCCGACGACGAGCTCAACCACCTTACCCGGGCGGGCCAGCATTTCGGCTACCCGTACTGCCACGCCGGCAGCGTCCCCGACCCCGAGTTCGGCAAGCAGCGCGCCTGCTCCGAGTTCGAGCCGCCGGCCGCAAAGCTGGGCGCGCATGTCGCCGCGCTCGGCATGCGCTTTTATACCGGCACGCAATTCCCCGCCGAGTACCGCAACAGCATTTTCATTGCCGAACACGGCAGCTGGAACCGGACCAAGCCGGTCGGCTACCGCGTCGTCCGGGTGGTACTGAATGAGCGCGGCCAGGCGGTGCGCCAGGAGGTGTTCGCGCGAGGCTGGCTGCAGGGCGACAAACCCTGGGGCCGGCCTGCCGATGTCCAGGTTGCCCCGGACGGTTCGCTGCTGGTCAGCGACGACATGGCGGGCGCGGTCTATCGCATCCGCTACGCACCCTGAGCCCTTGCCGCGCGCCGGATACAGCCCGGCCCCCAGGACAGTGGAGAAACAATCCGTTACACCGGTAACGGCTTTAGCATAGGCGCACCGAAGACGCGTGCGTACCATGAACCCATATCTCGAACAACCTCACCACGCGACAGGATACTGGGATTCCGCATGCTCCCCCGCACCCTCCTGCGCGACTCGGTGGCTGGCATCCTGTTGGCCGTTTCCTTGCTCGGCCTCAATGCTGTCAGCCATGCACAGGTCGCGTTTTGGCAACATGGCCGGCCCGAAGGCCGGATTGTGAGCAATGCGCATGGCCAGCCAGGCCACGGCGCATGGGAAATGGCGAGTGTACGCGCGGAACGGCAAGACCATGTGCGTGCCCAGATCGAACGAATGGAAGCCCGCGCGCGCGCCGATGACCGCCTGAATGGCCGCCCCCTGCCACCTCAGGAACGCGACGATGAACGCAACCGGCAGTCGGATCGCAATATGCAAGGCGACAACGGGCGTGGCGAGCAGCGCGGCTCCGGCATGGGCCCGGGCTGGCAAGCGCGCGGACGAGACGGCGGCCGCTAGGCACGCCCCCCCCCCTCCTCACTGCCTTCCATGGCTGATTGCCGTGCCCACGGCAATCACGCTCTACTCTCTACTTGCCCCCTCCTCGACGATATGCCGCGAAAGAAACTCTCGCGGGCATCCGCGTCCGACCCGCAAAGCTTCCTGCCCTGCTCCGCCGGAGTCCGCCCTCGGTTGATGCCGGCGTACAATGAGCGCCGGCGCCAGCCTGGCTGGCATTCACCTGAATTGCGCTTGCCGGCCGCCCCTGCCGGTCATTAACCTAGCTGTCGCCCCATGCCCGCCGCTACCCAAGTTTCAGCCACCGCTGCCCCCAAGCCGCTTCAGGGCAAATCCAAACTGATCACGGTCGCACTGGCCTTCCTGTTCGGCACCGTGGGCCTGCATCGCTTCTACCTGGGTGGCTTGCGCGATAAGTTTGCCTGGGCGCACCTGCTGGCGGCACTCGCCGGGGTCATCGGCGTCATGTCGATGCAAACTAGCGCCGGCTCGCCGGCCCTGAACTGGACCTTCGCCATTGCCGGCGGCACGTCGGTGATCAGCGCCTTCCTGGCGGCCATCGTGTATGGCCTGCGCCCCGACGACAAATGGGATGCCCGCTTCAACCCGCATGGCACGCCAACCCGTTCGGGCTGGCCCGTCGTGATCCTCGTCATCCTGTCCCTGCTGATCGGCACCGGCCTGCTGATGGCGGGCTTGGCCATCAGTTTCCAGACTTTCTTCGAATCCCAGGTCGAAGCCGCGCGCGCCTTGTCGCAATAAGCCTCAGGTCCCAGGCCCAGCCCCCCCCGGCGCCGATGCACTTCGACCTGCTGGACATCGCCGTGTTCGTGCGCGCAGCGTCGCTGGGCAACCTCTCGGCAGCGGCGCGCGATCTCGGGTTATCCACCTCCTCGGCCAGCAGCCGCCTGGCCCAGCTCGAGCAGCGGCTCGGCACGCGGCTGCTGCACCGGACCACGCGCCGCATCTCCCTGACCGGCGAGGGTGAGCGCTTCCTCGAACATGCCGCGCATTTGCTCGACACAGCCGGCCAGGCCGCGCAATCAGTGGGCCGCGGCGCGCAGGCGCCCCAGGGGCAGTTGCGGGTCACGGTGCCCGCATCTTTTGGCCGCCAGCACGTCTCGCCGGCCATCCCTGCCTTTCTCGCCGCCTACCCGGGACTGACGCTGGACCTGCGCCTGACCGACCAGGTGATCGGCCTGGTCGAGGCCGGCGTCGACGTGGCATTACGCATGGGTGCGTTGCCGGACTCATCCCTGGTGGCACGCCCCCTGGCCCCTAGCTATCGCGCCGTTTGCGCTTCGCCTGGCTATCTTGCTGCGCACGGCACGCCCCGGCATCCCGAAGAGTTGCGCCACCACAATTGCATCGTGCTGGGCGACCAGTCCTCCTGGCAGTTCGACACGGCGCTAGGCAAGACAGCAGTAGCGGTCGCCGGCAACCTGCGCACGGACAACGGCGAAGTCATCCGGGATGCGATCCTGGCTGGCATGGGGCTGGCGCTCAAGTCGACCTGGGACGTTGGCCCTTACCTGCGCAGCGGCGCGCTGGTCCGCGTGCTCCCCGATTACCCGGTGCTGCCGGCCGTGTCGATCTGGGCGGTCTATCCCAGCCGCCGCCAGGTGCCCGCGAAGACGCACGCATTTATCGATTTCTTTGCTGCGCGCTTCGGCTCCCCACCCTACTGGGATAACCCAGAGGCCACGGCTCCCGCCCCGTAAAAAACACAGCTTGGCTCCCTACGCGAAGTACTGTATAAATATACAGTATCAACTGTAGCCACAGGACCGCCGACGTGCCGACCCGACCACCCTCCTCCAGCCCGCTGAAAGGCCGGGCGGCGCGCTCGAACGACGTCAGCCGGTTCGACGCCTGGACCCGCGAACGGGTCGCCGACGAGTCCCAAGCCTTCGATGAGCCAGAGACACCCCAAATCCAGACCATTGTCTTCACGGAGAAGGCCAAACGCATCGTCTCGCGCAACCAATCGCCAGACCTGCCGTTCGACGCGTCCATCAACCCGTACCGCGGGTGCGAGCATGGCTGTATCTATTGCTATGCCCGGCCCAGCCACGCCTATCTGGGGCTTTCGCCGGGCCTCGACTTCGAAACCCGCCTGTACGCAAAAGACAACGCCGCCGCCTTGCTCGAGGCCGAACTGGCTCACCGCAACTACGTACCGACGGTGATCGCGCTGGGGGCCAATACGGATCCTTACCAACCCATCGAGCGGGATCTCAAGATCACGCGCGGCATCCTGGAAGTGCTGGAGCGATTCAACCATCCGGTGGCCATCACGACCAAGTCGGGCGTGGTCACGCGCGACATCGACATCCTGCAGCGCATGGCGGCCAAGAACCTGGTCCGGGTCCATATGTCGGTCACATCGCTCAAGAACGAGATCGCCCGCACGCTGGAGCCCCGCGCAAGCGCGCCGGCGCGCCGCCTGGCAGCCATCGCTTCCCTGAGCGAGGCCGGCATCCCGGTGGGGGTGATGGTGGCGCCAGTCATTCCGAGCCTGACCGATCCGGAAATGGAGTCCATCCTTGACGCCGGCGCCAGGGCCGGCGCGAAAACCGCGGCGTATATCCTGCTGCGCCTGCCGCGCGAGGTGGAGCAGTTGTTCTCAGAGTGGCTGGCCACCTACCATCCGCTGCGCGCCCGGCACGTCGAAAGCCTGGTCGCGCAAATGCGCGGAGGCCGGGCCTACGACTCACGGTTCGGCACGCGCATGACCGGCACCGGCATCTTTGCCGAACTGCTGCGCAAGCGCTTCAAGCTGGCCTGCCAGCGCTTCGGGCTCAATGCTGAGCGCCACCCCCTCACCATCGAACATTTCTCCCAGGCGAGCGCCGCGCCGCAGATGTCGCTGTTCTAGGCCGGATGCGCAGGACAGCGAGGCTTCAGGCGTGCGGCGCCTTCTCGTCGACCGCGATCGCCAGCGTTTCCTTGATCTCTTCCATCACCACGTAACTCTTGGACTGGGCGGCGCCCGGCAACTGCAACAGGATGTCGCCCAGCAGGCGGCGGTACTCGCCGATCTCGCGGATGCGCGCCTTGATCAGGTAGTCGAAATCGCCCGAGACCAGATGGCACTCCAGTACTTCCGGAATGCGCGACACCTCGCGGCGGAACTGCTCGAACATATTGCCGGACTTGTTGCCCAGCGAGATCTCGACAAACACCAGCAAGCCGCTGCCGAGCAGCGCGGGATTCAGGCGCGCGTAGTAGCCCATGATGACGCCGTCACGCTCCATGCGCTTGACCCGCTCGATGCATGGCGTGATGGTCAGGCCAACCGCTTCCGCCAGTTCCTTCATCGACATACGCCCGTCCGCCTGGAGCAAGGCCAGGATCTTCCGATCCAGCCGGTCCAGGCTGCGCACGGGCTGACGACTCGTTCTCATTAGTTATTCCTGTTTCTCTGAAAATTACAATAACTATGACTGCTCATATTTAAATAGTATAGATGTAAATACTTTATCCACTCTATTTCTTGGTTGCGAGCCCCCGACTATGCGCGTTCTCGTTCTTGGCAGTGGCGTAATTGGCGTTACCAGCGCCTGGTACCTGGCCCGTGCCGGCCATGAAGTCACCGTGATCGACCGAGAGGCCGCACCCGCGCTGGGGACCAGTTTCGCCAACGCCGGCCAGATCTCCCCGGGCTATGCGTCGCCCTGGGCCGCACCCGGCGTGCCGCTCAAAGCCATCAAGTGGATGTTCCAGGAGCACGCACCGCTGTCCATCAAACCGGACGGCACGCTGTTCCAGCTGCAATGGATGTGGCAGATGCTGATGAACTGCAGCGCTGAGCGCTATGCGGTCAACAAGGAACGCATGGTGCGCCTGGCCGAGTACAGCCGCGACTGCATCGTCGCCCTGCGCGCCGATACCGGCATCGCCTACGAAGGCCGCCAGCAAGGCACGCTGCAACTCTTCCGCACCGCCGAGCAGCTCGACGGCGCCGCCAAGGACATTGCCGTGCTGGAGCAAGCCGGCGTGCCCTACCAGTTGCTATCGCGCGAGGAACTCGCCGCCAGCGAACCGGCCCTGGCCGCCGTCAGCCACAAGCTGACCGGCGGCCTGCGGCTACCCAACGATGAAACCGGCGACTGCCAGCTGTTCACCCGGCAACTCGCCGCCATGGCCGAAGGCCTGGGCGTGCAGTTCCAATACAACCGCTCCATCGACGGGCTGCTGACCAAGGGTGATGCCGTTACCGGCGCCATGGTGGGCGGCGAGCCTGTCATGGCCGACCTGGTCGTGGTGGCATTGGGCAGCTGGTCGAAACCGTTCGTGAAGAATTTCCTGCCGGGCCTGTCGAACCTGCCGGTGTATCCACTCAAGGGCTTCTCGCTCACGGTGCCGATGACCAATGCCGATCGCAGCCCCGTTTCCACGGTGCTCGACGAAACCTTCAAGGTGGCAATCACCCGCTTCGACGATCGCATCCGCGTGGGCGGCATGGCGCAGATCGTGGGCTACGACCGCACGCTCGACCCGGCCAAGCGCCGCACCCTGGAGCATGTGGTCACGGACCTGTTCCCGGGCGCGGGCGATGTCAGCCGTGCCAGCTTCTGGACCGGCCTGCGCCCGATGACACCGGATGGCACGCCCATCGTCGGCCCCACGCAGGTCAAGGGCCTGTGGCTCAATACCGGCCATGGCACACTGGGCTGGACCATGGCCTGCGGCTCGGGCAAGCTGCTGTCGGACCTGGTGTCCGGCACCTCGCCGGCGATCCGCGCGGACGACCTATCGGTGGCTCGCTATCTCAAGCCAGCGAGAACGCACGCCGCCCCGCGCCACGCAGCGGCCTGATCCGCGCATCGGTTTCGAGGAAGTAAAAAAAGGCGACCCGCGGGTCGCCTTTTTTCTTGCCTGGACCAGGAAGACCTCAGAACTGCGCTTCGCTCAACGCATTGACCGGCACCGCGCCCGCCACGATGGCATCGCGCAAACCCGATGCCTGTGACAGGATGTGCTCCGCGAAGAAATGCGCCGTCGAGATCTTGGCGTCGTGGAAGGACGGATCCTCGCCACGCTTCGCATCCGCCGCGAGCATCGCGCGGCCAAGCTGCCAGCCCGAAAACACGATGCCGCAGAGCTTCAGGTAAGGCACGCTGCCGGCAAACACGGCATTCGGGTCCGACTTGGCATTGGCCACGACGAACGCCACGACGGTCTCCAGCGCGGCGCGCCCCTTGGCCAGTTGCGCCTGCACCGCGGTGAAGGCCGCGCCACCATGCTTGCCCAGCGCTGCCTCGGTCTCGGCAATCTGCGCGCAGATCGCACGGGCCACCGCGCCACCGTCGCGCAGCGTCTTGCGGCCGACGAGGTCGTTCGCCTGGATCGCGGTCGTGCCTTCGTAGATCGGCAGGATGCGGGCATCGCGATAATGCTGGGCCGCGCCGGTCTCCTCGATGAAGCCCATGCCGCCGTGCACCTGCACGCCCAGGCTGGTCACATCGATCGATAATTCGGTGCTCCAGCCCTTGACGATGGGCACCATGAACTCGTAGAACGCCTGGCTTTGCTTGCGCACCGCGTCGTCGGCATGCTGGTGCGCCGTGTCGCACGCGGCGGCGGCCACATACGCTACCGCGCGCGCGCCTTCGATCAGCGAGCGCATGGTCATCAGCATGCGCTTGACGTCCGGGTGATGAATGATGGTCACAGCTTCGCGTGCGGAACCATCGACCGGACGGCTTTGCACGCGCTCGCGGGCAAAATTCACAGCCTGCTGGTAGGCCCGCTCCGACACGGCGATGCCTTGCATGCCGACCGAGAAGCGCGCCGAGTTCATCATGATGAACATGTATTCCAGGCCGCGGTTTTCCTCGCCGACCAGCGTGCCGATGGCGCCACCGTGGTCGCCGAACTGCAGCACGGCTGTGGGGCTGGCCTTGATGCCCAGCTTGTGCTCGATCGACACGCAGTGCGCATCATTGCGCGCGCCCAGCGAACCATCCTCATTCACCAGGAACTTGGGCACAATGAACAGCGAGATGCCCTTGACGCCCTCGGGTGCCGTGGGCGTGCGCGCAAGAACGAGATGGACGATGTTCTGCGCCATGTCGTGCTCACCGTAGGTGATGAAGATCTTGGTGCCGAACACCTTGTAGGTACCGTCACCCTGCGGCTCGGCGCGCGTGCGCACGGCCGCCAGGTCCGAGCCGGCCTGTGGCTCGGTCAGGTTCATGGTGCCGGTCCATTCGCCGGAGATCAGCTTGGGCAGGAAGGTGGCCTTCTGCGCGTCGCTGCCCGCGGTCAGCAGGGCTTCGATGGCGCCGTCTGTCAGCAACGGGCACAGGGCGAACGACAGGTTCGCCGTGTTCAGCATCTCGTTGCAGGCGGTGGCGATCAACTTGGGCAAGCCCTGGCCGCCAAATTCCTGCGGATGCAGCACGCCCTGCCAGCCACCTTCGCCAAACTGGCGGAACGCGTCCTTGAAACCGGGCGTGGTGGTAACCACACCGTCCTTCCAGCTGCTCGGATCGGTGTCGCCAATGCGGTTGAGCGGCGCCACCACTTGTTCGTTGAATTTAGCTGCCTCGTCGAGCACCGCCTGCGCCGTCTCCGGCGTGGCGTCCTCGAAGCCGGGCAGCTTGCTGACTGCGTCAAGATCAGCCAGTTCGTTCATCACGAACAGCATGTCCTTGAGCGGGGCACGGTAGGTCATCGATGTCTCCGGTATGTATAAAAAAGCCGTTCTCGGGCGGGCCCGGAACGGCTAGTACTTCCTGATCGAGCCCGGCGCGTCAAACGCCGTGCCGGGCGGTGGGGATCAGCCCAGCGCCGCCACCAGTTCGGGCACGACGGTGTTCAGATCGCCAACCAGGCCGTAGTCGGCCACCGAGAAGATCGGGGCTTCGGCATCCTTGTTGATCGCCACGATCACCTTGGAGTCCTTCATGCCGGCCAGATGCTGGATCGCGCCGGAAATGCCGACGGCGATGTACAGCTGCGGCGCAACGATCTTGCCGGTCTGGCCGACCTGGTAATCGTTGGGCACGAAGCCGGCATCGACAGCAGCGCGGGACGCGCCCATCGCGGCGTTCAGCTTGTCGGCCAGCGGCGTCAGCACCTTGGTGTAGTTCTCGCCGGAACCCACGCCACGGCCACCGGACACGATGATCTTGGCGGCGGTCAGCTCGGGGCGGTCGCTCTTGGTGACTTCGCGCGAAACGAATTGCGAGATGCCAGCGTCGGCCACGGCGGGCAGGCTTTCCACGGCGGCCGAGCCACCTTCGGCTGCGGCAGCGTCAAAGCCGGTACCGCGCACGGTGATGACCTTGACCTTGTCCGACGATTGAACGATCGAGATCGCGTTGCCGGCGTAGATCGGGCGCTCGAACGTGTCCGGGCTGTCGACCTTGGTGATGTCCGACAACTGGGCTACGTCCAGCTTGGCCGCGACGCGCGGCAGGATGTTCTTGCCGTAGGCCGATGCGGGCGCCAGGATGTGGCTGTAGTCGCTGGCGATGGCCAGCACTTGCTCGGCCACGTTTTCGGCCAGGCCGTCGGCGAACTGCGGCGCGTCGGCCAGCAGCACCTTGGACACGCCGGCGATCTTCGCGGCAGCGGCAGCGGCGGCGGCGGCATTGGCGCCGGCCACCAGCACGTGGACATCGCCGCCGCACTGGGCGGCTGCCGTCACGGTATTCAGCGTGGCGGCCTTGATGGATTGGTTGTCGTGTTCAGCAATGACGAGTGCAGTCATGTTTTATCTCCTGGCGCGCTCAGATGACCTTGGCTTCGTTCTTCAGCTTTTGCACCAGCGTCGCAACGTCCGGCACCATCACACCCGCGCTACGCTTGGGCGGCTCAACGACCTTGACGGTCTTCAGACGCGGCGCCACGTCCACGCCGAGATCTTCCGGCTTGACGATGTCGAGCGGCTTCTTCTTGGCCTTCATGATGTTCGGCAGCGTGACATAACGCGGCTCGTTCAGGCGCAGGTCGGTGGTCACCACCGCCGGCAGCTTGAGCGACAGGGTCTCCAGACCGCCGTCCACTTCACGCGTCACCGATGCGCGGCCATCGGCCACCACCACCTTCGAAGCGAAAGTGGCTTGCGGCAGGCCCGCCAGCGCAGCCAGCATCTGGCCGGTCTGGTTGGAGTCGTCGTCGATGGCCTGCTTGCCCAGGATCACCAGTTGCGGCTGTTCCTTGTCGACCAGGGCCTTGAGCAGCTTGGCCACGGCCAGCGGCTGCAGGTCTTCGTTCGATTCCACCAGGATGCCGCGGTCGGCACCGATGGCCATCGCCGTACGCAGGGTTTCCTGGCACTGGGTCACGCCGCAGGACACGGCGATCACCTCGGTGACCACCCCGGCTTCCCGCAGGCGCACCGCTTCTTCCACGGCGATTTCGTCAAACGGGTTCATGCTCATCTTGACGTTAGCCAGATCCACACCCGTGCCGTCCGACTTCACCCGGACCTTGACGTTGTAATCCACCACGCGCTTGACTGCGACGAGTACTTTCATGCGCTCACTCCACTGATAGTCGATAGTCAGAAATTTGGTTCGCCCGCCATTATAACCACCGGGTGGGTGGCACTCTTATTTTTCGAACGGTCGTACTATTTTATCGGTAAAGAATTGCCGGGCATAGCCCGGCAATGTGAAAACCTCGCCGTATTGTGCCGCAGGATGCCCTGCGGCACACGGTTTTTGAGGGTTTTTTCAAACTTACCAGGCGGTAATCACCGAATCCTTGAAAGTGCTCTGGACGTACTGCTTGATCTCCGGCGAATGATAGGCCTTGACCAGCTTGGCTACCCAGGGCTTGTTCTTGTCGGCTTCGCGGATGGCGATCAGGTTGGCATAGGGACCCTTGGGGCCTTCCATGGCAATCGCGTCCTTGGTGGGCGACAGGCCAGCCGATTCAGCGTAGTTACCGTTAATGGCGGCGGCGTCGAGGTCATCCAGCGAACGCGGCAGCTGCGCGGCGTCCAGTTCGACGATTCGGATCTTCTTCGGGTTGGAAACGATGTCCAGCGGCGTGGCCTTCAGGCCGGCATCCGGGCGCAGCTTGATCAGGCCCTTGCTTTGCAGCAACAGCAAGCCACGACCGCCATTGGTGGGGTCGTTCGGCACGCCAACGCGCGCGCCGTCCTTGAGCTGGTCGAGCGACTTGATCTTCTTGGAGTACACGCCCATCGGGAAGGTCACGGTGAAGGCGATGTGGGTGAACTTGTAGCCACGGTCCTTGATCTGCGCTTCCAGGTACGGCAGGTGCTGGTAGCTGTTGGCGTCCAGGTCGCCAGCGGCCAGCGCGGCGTTCGGCTGGACATAGTCACTGAACTCCACCAGCTGGATATTCAGGCCGTCCTTGGCCGCGACCTTCTTCACCTGCTCCATGATCTGGGCGTGCGGGCCTCCGGTGACGCCGATCTTGATCGGCTTTTCCTGCGCCATGGCGCCAGTGGCCAGGGTGGCGCCCAGGGCGGCGCCGACAATCCATTGCAGCAAGTTACGACGTTGCATGTTGACTTCCTTTATCTCGATGGCTCTATGTCTTTGCAGATAGCCAGGCGGATCGCCGGGCCGACTTGTTACTTGTGGCTGATGCGCCGCACCAGCCAGTCGCCGAAGCTTTGCACCGCTTGTACGAAGACGATCAGGATCAGCACCACCGCCACCATCACCTCGGTGATGTAGCGCTGGTAGCCGTAGCGGATGCCGAGGTCGCCCAGGCCGCCGCCACCGATGGCGCCGGCCATGGCCGAGTAGCCCACCAGGCTGACAAAGGTGATGGTCAGGCCGGCCACGATGCCGGGCATGGCCTCGGGCAGCAGCACCTTCATCACGATCTGGCCGGTGCTCGCACCCATCGACTGGGCGGCCTCGACCAGGCCTTTGTCGACTTCGCGCAGCGCGCTTTCCACCAGCCGTGCGATAAACGGGATCGCGGCGATGGTCAGCGGCACCACGGCCGCGGTCGTGCCGATCGACGAGCCCACGATAAAGCGCGTGAACGGAATCACCACCACCAGCAGGATGATGAAGGGGATCGAGCGCACGGCGTTGACCACCACGCCAATGGTGCGGTTGAACAGCGGGTGCGACAGCACGCCGCCGCGGTTGGTCAGGTGCAGCAGCACGCCCAGCGGCACGCCAAACAGCGCGCCGACCACGCCCGAGATGCTCACCATCAGCAGCGTCTCGTTGAACGAGGTCAGGAACAGGTCAAACATTTCAGACCACATGCTCGATCTCCTCCACCACCACGCCTTCTTGTTGCAGATACTCCATTGCCGCCTTCACGTCGGCCAGGTCGCCGGTGGCCATGATGGCCAGCGAGCCGAAGGCCTGGCCCTGGATTTCGTCGATATGCCCGTGCAGGATGTTGAAGTCCAGCCCGTAGCGGCGAATCGCCTGGGCCAGCACTGGCTGGTCCACGCCCGCGCCGGTGAAGGCCAGGCGATAGACGTGGTCGCGCCCGTTGCCGAGGCGGCTCTCCACGCGCTTGAGCACGCTTTGCGGCAGTTCCTGCGCGATCACGTCGCCGATCATGGCGCGCGTGACCGCATGCTGCGGACGCAGGAAGACGTCGATCACCCGGCCGGTTTCCACCACCTGGCCAGCCTCAAGCACGGCCACGCGGTCGCAGACCTGCTTGATCACTTCCATCTGGTGCGTGATCATGACGATGGTCAGGCCCAGCTCGCGATTGATCTGCTTGAGCAGTTCCAGGATGGAGCGCGTGGTCTCCGGATCGAGGGCGGACGTGGCCTCGTCCGAAAGCAGCACCTTGGGCTTGCTGGCCAATGCACGTGCAATCCCCACGCGCTGCTTCTGCCCGCCGCTGATCTGGGCAGGATAGCGATCCTTGAGCGCCGTCAGGCCAACCAGCTCCAGCAGCGGCAGCACCGTGTCGGAGATCTCGCTGCGGGATTTGCCAGCCAGCTCCAGCGGCAGCGCCACGTTGTCATAAACGGTGCGCGACGACAGCAGGTTGAAATGCTGGAAGATCATGCCGATGTCGCGGCGTGCCCGGCGCAACGCGCCGCTGTCGAGCGCGGTCAGTTCCTGGCCGGCGACGAAGACGCGGCCGGCGCTGGGGCGGTTAAGCAGGTTGATGGCGCGCACCAGCGTGCTCTTGCCAGCGCCGCTGCGGCCGATGATGCCGAAGACCTCACCTGCCGCAATCGACAGGTTGACGTCCCGCAGCGCATGCACCTCACCCGACCCGCCGGGGAAGCGCTGCGAAAGACCTTGCAGTTCGATCATGTGAAAAGAAAACGGCAACAGGCGAGTTTGTCTCTAGCACTGTTGCCGCATTTTATTTTTTTGGGCGAAGCGCGCATTTTAAGCGATCCGCTTCATACCAGAAACGACTTTTTGCCGATGTCTTTATGCGCTGTGGGCATATAGCCCAACAAAAACCAAAAAAAAGAGATTTACAAGACATCCCACAAGGGCGGGCGCTTGTCGAGGAAGGCCTGCACGCCTTCCAGCGCCGTCGGATCCATCATGTTGCAGGCCATGGTCTGCCCGGCGAGCTGGTAGGCCGCTTCGATGCCCATCTCCAGCTGGCGGTAGAACAGGCCCTTGCCGGCGGCCACGGCGGCGGCCGGCTTGGCGCAGATGCTGGCCGCCAGGCGTGCAACCTCGGCATCGAGGGCATCGGCGGGCACCACGCGGTTGACCAGCCCGCGGTCGCGGGCTTGCAGCGCGTCGATCATGTCACCGGTCAGCAGCATTTCCATGGCGTGCTTGCGCGACAGGTTGCGCGACAGCGCCACGCCTGGCGTGGCGCAGAACAAGCCAAGGTTGACGCCCGATACCGCAAAGCGAGCCACATCGGCGGCCACCGCCAGGTCGCACATCGCCACCAGTTGGCAGCCGGCCGCTGTGGCAATGCCCTGCACGCGCGCGATCACCGGCTGCGGCATCTTCTGCATCGCCATCATCATGCGGGTGCAGCGGTCGAACAGGCGGCGGTAGTAGTCGTGCGACGGGCTGGCGCGCATCTCGCGCAGATCATGTCCCGCGCAGAACGCACGGCCGGCGGCGGCCAGCACCACGACGCGGACCGAGGCATTGGCGCCGGCGCGGGCAAACGCCGCGCACAGCGCATCCAGCAGGTCCTCTGACAGCGCGTTGAACGCCTCCGGGCGGTTCATCGTCAGGCGCAGCACGCCCGGGGCGTCGAGGCTTTCGCTCACCAGCGGGGTCACGGCGCGGTTATCGGTTTCAGCCATGCGAGGGCCTCCTATCGTTCGAGCAGCACCTTGAGGTGTGCACACACGCTACGGCTCAGCGCGCTCAGGTTATAGCCGCCTTCAAGGCAACTGACGATGCGCCCCTTTGCATGGGCGCGGGCGACGTCGACCAGTTGGGCGGTGATCCAGGCATAGTCCTGCTCGACCAGCCCCATCTGCCCGAGGTCATCCTCTCGATGGGCGTCGAAGCCAGCCGAGATAAACAACATCTGCGGCTTGAACTCGTTCAGGCGCGGCAGCCAGATCGTCTCCACCACTTCGCGCACCGCCAGGCCGTTGGTATAGGCCGGCAGCGGGATGTTCGACATATTGGTGGCAATGTGCTCGGTGCCGCTGTAGGGATAAAACGGATGCTGGAAGAAGCTGCACATCAGCACCTGGGCGTCGCCACGGAATGCAGCTTCGGTGCCATTGCCGTGATGCACGTCGAAATCGACGATGGCCACGCGCTCCAGCCCGTGCGCGGCGAGCGCATGACGCGCGGCGATCGCCACATTGTTGTAGAAGCAGAAACCCATGGCCCGGTCCGGCTCGGCATGGTGGCCCGGCGGGCGCACGCAGCAGAACGCATTCTCGATCTCGCCCGCCATCACCGCGTCGGTAGCAGCCACCGCGGCGCCTGCCGCATGGGTGGCGGCGGCGAGCGTGTGCGGATTCATCAGGGTATCGGGATCGATCGGGTGGTAGCCGCTGGCCGGGCTGGCCGCGGCCAGCGAGGCGATGTACTGCGGAAGATGCACGCGCCCGATCTGCTCGGCGGTGGCGGCGCTCGCCTCGCGCCGGTCAAGCAGGCCATCCATGCCGTGCGAGATCAGGTGATCCTCAATGGCCTGCAGGCGCTCAGGGCACTCCGGATGGAATGGCCCCATCTCATGCAGCAGGAACTCGGGATGCGTGTAATAGCCTGTGGGCATGTCTTATTGCTTTCATCGTGGTCTCCATTCGTTACGTTAGCACATGCCGCGCCAGCCACCCAGCGACCTGCCGCGCGGACACCATCCGCTATACTCGCAGCGACTTGCAAAGGACACCATGACCGACTCCCAGCGCTCCCTGCGCCGCCCGCTTCTGGGCGCCGCACTTTCCGCTGCCGCATTGAGCTTGTGCGGCGTCTCCCCCGCCCTGCTTGCAGCCGGCAAGCGCCGCGTGAGCATGCGCGAAGAAGAAATCGAGCCGGGCCGCTACCGTGACAATCCCAAGAGCCGCGCCTTCATCGACGAGATGGTGGCACGCCACGGCTTTGCCCGCCAGACGCTGGAAGGCTGGTTCGGCCAGGCCGTGTATTCATCCACGGTGGTGCGCCTGATCATGCCGCCCGCCACGCCGGGACGCAAAAGCTGGCGCACCTACCGCTCGCGCTTTATCGAGCCGATCCGCATCAACGCGGGCGTGCGCTTCTGGCAGCAAAATCGCGAAACACTGCGCCGCGCGGAAGCCGAGTTCGGCGTGCCGGCCTCGGTGATCGTCGGCATCATCGGTGTCGAGACCATCTATGGCCGCGACATGGGTACCTTCCGCGTGATCGACTCGCTTTCCACGCTGGCCTTCGATTATCCGGACGTGCCCAACCGCGAAGCGCGCACCACGCTGTTCCGCAACCAGCTGACCGACTACCTGCTCTGGTGCCGCGACACCAACACCGATGTGTTCTCGGTGCTGGGCTCCTTCGCGGGTGCCGTGGGCATTCCGCAGTTCATGCCCACAAGCCTGCGCGAATACGCCATCGACTATGACGGCGACGGCCGCATCGACCTGCGCAGCAGCGCCACCGACGCGATCGGCAGCGTGGCGCGTTTCCTGCAGCTGCACGGCTGGGAACCGGGCCGCCCGGTGGTCTGGCGCATCGCCGCCGACGAGGGCAGCCGCGGCATCGCCGCCGCAGCCGCGGATGGCGAGCCATGGCCCACCCGCACGCTCAACCAGTTGCTCAAGGCCGGCCTGCGCGTGGACGAGCCGATCGACCCGACACGCGAAGGCGAAACCGGCGTGCTGGTGGTGGACCTGCCCACGCCCGGCGAAACCACCGACTACATGCTCGGCCTGCGCAACTTCTATGTGCTGACGCGCTACAACCGCAGCTTCTTCTACGCGCTGGCTGTGTACCAGCTGGGCGAGGCGGTCAAGGCGGCGATGGGCTAAGCCGGCATCCGCTGCGCGACAAGCAAAAAGCCCCCGCAAGACTGAACTCGCGGGGGCTTTTTCAATGCGCGCGGCAGGGCGGCATCAGGCCGGGAACACCCCGGTCGAAAGGTAGCGATCACCGCGATCGCACACCACGAACACGATGGTGGCATTCTCCACTTCCTCGGCGATACGCAGCGCGACGCACAGCGCGCCCGCAGCCGAGATGCCGCAGAAGATCCCTTCCTCGCGCGCCATGCGACGTGCCATGTGCTCGGCATCGCCCTGGCTGACAGGCTCGGTACGGTCAATGAATTTCGGATCGTAGATCTTCGGCATGTACGCCTCGGGCCACTTGCGGATGCCGGGAATACGCGAGCCTTCAGCCGGCTGCGCACCCACGATCTGGATCCCTGCGTTCTGTTCCTTCAGGTAGCGCGAGACACCGGTAATGGTGCCCGTGGTGCCCATGGCAGAGACGAAGTGAGTAATGCGCCCTTCGGTGTCGCGCCAGATCTCCGGGCCGGTGGTCTCGTAATGCGCCAGCGGATTGTCCGGATTGGCGAACTGGTCCAGGATCACGCCGCGGCCGTCGCGCTCCATGGAGTCCGCGAGGTCACGCGCGTATTCCATGCCGCCCTTGACCGGCGTCAGGATGATCTCCGCGCCGTAGGCAGCCATGCTCTGGCGGCGCTCCATGCTCAGGTCTTCCGGCATGATCAGCACCATCTTGTAGCCGCGGATGGCGGCTGCCATGGCCAGCGCGATGCCGGTATTGCCCGAGGTAGCCTCGATCAGCGTATCGCCCGGCTTGATGCGCCCGCGCGACTCGGCGCGGGCAATCATCGAGACCGCCGGCCGGTCCTTGACCGAGCCCGCCGGGTTGTTGCCCTCGAGCTTGCCGAGGATTACGTTGCCGCGCGGGGTACCGGCGGCGCCGGGGATGCGCTGCAGTTGCACCAGCGGCGTATTGCCGATGGTGTCTTCAATCGTCTTGTAGGCCATGGTGAGCGGGATTCCAATGTCGGCGGACATTGTAATCCAGTCGCAAAGCCTGCGTTGCCGACGTGGCGTGTCAGGCCTCGGCTTCGGCTTCGGCTTTGCGGCTGCCCAGCAGGTGGTACAGCAGAATCGCGCCGAAAGTGGCGGTACCGATGCCGCCCAGCGTCATGCCGCCCAGCTTCAGCGTCAGGTCGCCAGCCGCCACGGTCAACGTGGCGCCGACCGTGATCAGGTTGCGCGAACTGGAGAAATCGACCTTGTTCTGCACCCAGATACGCCCGGCAGTGGCGGCGATCAGGCCGAACACCACGATGGTCAGGCCACCGATCACGGGGCCCGGGATGGTCAGGATCAGCGCACCGAACTTGGGCGAAAAGCCCAGCACCAGCGCCACCACCGCCGCCACCACGAAGATCAGCGTGGAGTAGATCTTGGTCACCGCCATCACGCCCATGTTTTCGGCGTAAGTGGTCACGCCCGTGCCGCCGCCGCCGGCGGAAATGATGGTGGCAATGCCGTCGCCGATGAAGGCGCGGCCGATATATGGATCGAGATTGCGGCCGGTCATCACGCTGATGGCCTTGATGTGCCCGAGGTTTTCCGCCACCAGCACGATCGCCACCGGCGCGATCAGCAGCATGGCGCTGGCCTGGAACACTGGCGTGGAGAAGACCGGCAGCCCGAACCAGGCCGCGGCGGCCACGCCGGAGAAGTCGATGCCTTTGCCCATGCCCAGCCCGTTGGTGCAAAGGTAGTACAGCACGTAGCCGAACAGCCCGCCCACCAGTACCGGCAGCCGGCGCAGCATGCCCGGCGCATGCACCGCCACCACGCCCACCGCCAGCACGGTCGCCAGGCCCACCCAGGTATCCAACGGCGCGCCGCTCACGGCCTTGACCGCCACCGGCGCGAGGTTCAGGCCGATGGCCGCGACGATGGCACCCGTCACCACCGGCGGCATCAGCCGCTCCACCCAGCGATACCCCACCGCCTGCACCACCAGTCCGATCAGCAAGTACAACACGCCCGCGGCGATGATGCCGCCGAGCGCCACCGGGATATTCGGGTTGGGGCCGCTGCCGGCGTAGCCGGTCGCCGCGATCACCACCGCGATGAAGGCAAAGCTGGAGCCCAGGTAGCTCGGCACCCTGCCGCGCACGCACAGAAAGAAAATCAGCGTGCCGATGCCGGAAAACAGGATGGCGATATTGGGATTGAAGCCCATCAGGATCGGCGCGATCGCGGTCGAGCCGAACATCGCTACCACGTGCTGGATACCTGCCAGCAGGGTCTGGCCGGCGGGCAGTCGCTCATCAGGCGCAATCACGCCGTGCGTCTTCAGCCGCCACTTGGGCAGGAATCCCGCGTCCTCGTTATTTCCCATTGTCCAGCTCCCTTTTTATTGGCCTGGCCGCCCCGAATGCAGGCAGGTCCGGCGCGATCTTGGATTTTGTTGGCCACGCAGCCGGCTCGGGCCGCAACAGCGTCCGCATGATACCGCGCGGCCGCATTCGTGATAAGCCACACGGCACTAGCACGAGCCATACCAGCGCCGGATCCTCGTGCTGGTGCACGCGCAGCAAAAAGCCCCGGGCTCGGCCGGGGCTTCGACGATCGGATAGCTTGGATGCGGGCGCCCCGCTGCACGCCCGCGGCAACCTTAGCGAACGGCCTTGGCGGGCGGCTTCTCCGTCTTGGCGTCTTTCTTGGCCGGGGCCGCCGCCACCGTGGCCTTCGGCGCCGCAGCGCCGCCGGCACCGATGGTCATGCCGGCCTCCTGCAAGCGCACGACAGATTTCTGCCCCAGGCCCTTGACCCGATCGGCGAGATCCGCGGCATCCTTGAAGGGACCACCCCGGCTGCGCTCGCTGACAATGGTGCTGGCCGTGGCCGGCCCGATGCCCTTGAGCGACACCAGCGCGGCCTCATCGGCGGTATTCACATCGACAGCCGCAAACGCGGCACCCGATAGCGAGAACCAGACGGCGGCGGCCAGCAGGACCTGCCTGGACGCGCGCGTCAAAGTTGGCTTGAACATGGGAGTTTCTCCTATCCATTGATGAAGGTCGCTTCGCCCTGGCAGGACGAAGCAACACGCAGGATAGGAGCGCGCAACTGGCTTGGCGCACCTCGCAACAAAAGTTCACCTCAACGCTACCGAGGTGTCTCCACAGCGCGCGCAAGGCGCACAAAAGGCGCCCTTACGCGCGCGTCTTTGCGACTTCAGCCCTTGTTCTGCAGCAGCCAGCGGCAGTAGCGCGACACGCCTTCTTCCACAGTGTAGAAGGCATCCTTGTACCCAGCGCCACGCAGGCGCGAGACATCGGACTGGGTGTAGCACTGGTACTTGCCGCGCAGCGCGTCGGGGAACTTGATGTACTCCACCAGTCCCTCCTGCACCATCTCGTCGAGCGTCAGCTGGGGGCGGCCATCGGCCTCGCGCAGCGTGTTGACCACCGTCGCGGCAATGTCGTTGAACGGCTGCGCGCGGCCGGTGCCGAGGTTGAAGATGCCCGACTTGTCCGGATGCTCCAGGAAGAACAGGTTGACCTTCACCACGTCCTCCACCGAGATGAAGTCGCGGGTGTGGCCACCCGGCGCATAGCCGCCATACTCGCCAAACAGCTTCACCGTGCCGTCGGCGCGGAACTGGTTGAAATTGTGGAACGCCACCGAGGCCATGCGGCCCTTGTGCGCTTCGCGCGGGCCATACACGTTGAAGTAGCGAAAGCCCACGATCTGCGACAACGCGGACGGCAGCGTGCGCCGCACCACCTGGTCGAACAGGAACTTCGAGTAGCCGTAGACGTTCAGCGGCTTCTCGTATTGGCGCTCTTCCTTGAACACCTGCGAGGCGCCATAGGTGGCTGCTGAAGAGGCGTAGAGGAACTGCGTGCCCTGCTCCAGGCAGGCATCCATCAACGCCTGGGTGTAGCGGAAATTGTTCTCCATCATGTAGCGGCCGTCGGTCTCCATGGTGTCGGAGCAAGCTCCCTCATGGAACACCGCGCGCACCTTGCCAAACTCACCGCGCTTGAAGCGCTCGAGAAACTCGCTCTTGTCGAGGTAGTCGCGGATCTCGCAGTCGACGAGGTTGTGGAACTTGTCGGCGCGCGTCAGGTTGTCGACGGCGACGACATTGTCTTCGCCGCGCTCGTTCAGGCCCTTGACGAGGTTGCTGCCGATAAAGCCGGCAGCGCCGGTTACGATGATGGTCATGGTCGTGTGGGCTCAAACGAGCCAGGAGGCAGCGCGGCCATTACGCCGGCGTGCCGAACAATTCAGGATAGGTGACGACCGCGGTGCCCAGCTTGCCCACCACGATGCTGCCTGCGCGATTGGCGTGCTGCACGGCCTCCTTAAGCGGCACGCCAGCGCCCAGCATGGTCGCCAGCGTGGCAATCACGGTGTCGCCGGCGCCGGACACGTCGTAGACTTCGCGCGCCTGCGCCGACACGTGCAGCACCTCGGCTTCGGTGTAGAGCGTCATGCCCTCTTCCGAGCGCGTCAGCAGCAGCGCTTCGAGATGCAGCTCGCGCCGCAGGTTCTGGGCCCGGATGGTGAGATCGGACTCGGTCTTCCAGGCGCCCACCACGTGCCGCATTTCGGCACGGTTGGGGGTGATCAGCGTCGCGCCGCGATAGCGTGAGTAATCGTCGCCCTTGGGGTCGACCAGCACCAGGCAGCCCGCGGCGCGGCCAGCCTCGACCATGCGGCCCACGTGGGCCAGGCCGCCCTTGCCGTAGTCGGAGAGCACCAGGACCTTGTACTCTTTGACCAAGGCAAGGAAACGATCCTGCACCGCGGCCAGCACTTCATGTCCCGGTGCATTCTCGAAGTCCACGCGCAGCAACTGCTGCTGGTGCGCCACCACGCGCAACTTGATGGTGGTGTTGACGCTGGGGTCGCGATGCAGGTAGGGCTGCACGTGGCTGGCGCTGAGCAGCGCCTCCAGCGTGCGGCCGGGCTCGTCATCGCCGACCACGCCCAGCATGCCCACCTGGGCGCCCAGCGCGGCGGCATTGCGCGCCACGTTGGCAGCGCCGCCAAGGCGTTCGTCGCTGCGCTTGATCTGCACCACCGGCACCGGGGCTTCCGGGGAGATACGCTCGACATCGCCGAACCAATAGCGGTCGAGCATCATGTCGCCCGCCACCAGGATGCGCGATTGATTGATCTGTTGCTGCGGAATATGGTTCTTGCTCATGGACATCCTTGGCAACACAGCCCGGTCCGTCAGCCGGGGCGTTGGCTTGTCGTTCCCGTTGGGTTGCGTTTCAGCGCGTCGTGGTCGGCCGCCCGATCGCATGATATTCGATGCCCGCTTCCTGCATGGCTTCGGGCTCGTACAGATTGCGTCCGTCGAAGATGACGGGGGCCTTCAGGCGGCGCTTGATCTGGTTGAAATCCGGGCTGCGGAACACCTTCCATTCTGTGACGATGACCAGGGCATCGGCACCGTCGAGCGTGTCCATCTGCGCGTCGCTGAAATGCACGCGTGCAAAGCCACCGTCGATGTGTGCGAGATCGAGGGCCAGCGCATGCTTGGCCTCGGCCATCGAGATCGGATCATGCACGCGCAGCGAGGCGCCGCGCGACACCAGCGCTTGCGCCAGCACCCGCGACGGCGCTTCGCGCATGTCGTCGGTATTGGGCTTGAAGGCCAGGCCCCAGATCGCAAAGGTGTGCCCGGCGAGATCCTCGCCAAAGCGGCGCACGACCTTGTCGGCCAGCACCTGCTTTTGCGCGTCGTTGACCGCTTCCACCGCTTCCAGCACGCGCATGGGCTTGCCATGCGCGCTGGCGGTGCGCATCAGCGCCTGCACATCCTTGGGGAAGCACGAGCCGCCATAGCCGGCACCGGCGTACAGGAAACTATAGCCAATGCGCGGATCGGAACCGATGCCCATGCGGACCAGCTCGATATCAGCACCGACTTCATCGGCCAGGTTCGCCAGCTCGTTCATGAACGAGATGCGCGTGGCCAGCATCGAGTTGGCGGCGTACTTGGTGAACTCGGCCGAGCGCACGTCCATATAGAACGTACGCTCGTGATTGCGGTTGAAGGGCGCGTAGAGCTGGCGCATGATCGCCTTGGCATGCCGGCCAGCCACGTCGGCATTGCAGCCCAGCACGATACGGTCGGGACGCATGAAGTCCTCCACCGCGGCGCCTTCCTTCAGGAATTCCGGATTGGAGACCACCGAGAACTGCAGGTCCTCGAGGCCGCGCGCGGCCAGCTCTTCACGAATGGCTTCGGCGACACGATCGCCGGTGCCGACCGGCACGGTGGACTTGTCCACCACCACCTTGAAGCCGGTCATGTACTTGCCGATATTGCGGGCAGCCGCCAGCACATATTGCAGATCGGCGGAGCCATCCTCGTCAGGCGGCGTGCCAACGGCAATGAACTGCACGTCGGCATGCTCCACGCTGGCCGCCACATCGGTGGAAAACGTCAGCCGGCCAGCCTCGCGATTACGCTGGATCAGCTCTTTCAAGCCCGGTTCGTAGATTGGCACACCGCCGGCATTGAGCATCGCGATCTTGCGTTCATCGACGTCCAGGCAAAACACGTCGTTGCCCAGCTCGGCCAGGCAGGCCCCGGTCACTAGACCGACGTAGCCGCTGCCGATAATGGTGACTTTCATAACTTGTACTCCAGATAGGGATTGGCGTGCGACGCTAAAGCAGCAACATCGACATCGGCGCCAGCATCAGCCGAGCGCCTCGGAACGGCGCGGTGCGTAGGTTTCCCAGCGGTTGCAGCCAGGGCACTGCCAATAGAACAACCGGGCGCGGAAACCGCACTCGCGGCAGGTATAGCGCGCCAGGTTACGCGTGCGGTGCTGCAGCAGGTCGCGAATCGCCGACACCTCCTGCTCATGTTCGACATCGTGCGCGGAGCCCGCCGGCTCGCCGTCAGCCGCATCGGCCGCATCGGCCGTGACAGCCACGCTGGCTTGCGCTACCTCGGCGGCCTGCGCCTCAAAATACTTGGTCAGCGCCTGCAACGACGGCTGCCGGCGCAATTGCTCTCGCATCAGGACGGCCGCGGCATGCGCGCCGTGCTGCTCCAGCTCGGCGCGATAGGCACTATCGAGCAGCTCGGCAGCCAGGTTCGTCTTCAGCAGTCCGCGCAGCCACTCCAGCGCCTGGCCATCGTCGCCGAGCTGGCGGTACGCTTTGACCACCCGATCCGCCACCAGCGGCAGGTAAGACGCGTCCTGCTTCTCGATGCCCAGCCAGTGGCCAAGCGCGCCTTGCGCGTCGCCCGCGGCCATGGCCACATCGCCCAGCAGCATCGGCGCACGCACATTGGCGGGGTTTTCCTTGGCAGCCTGCTGCAGCCAGCCAATGGCGTCATCGGGCTGCTTGCGCTGCAGCGCGTCCTGCGCCAGTTCGCAGCAGAACTGCGCGATCTGCACACTGTAGTCCTTCTGCTCCAGCGGCTGCAGCTCGCGTGCCGCGTCGATGGCTTTCTTCCACTCTTTCTCGACTTCGTAGAGCTCCAGAAGCACATGCTTGGCCGGGGCCGCGTACGGCCCTGACATCAGCCGGCGCAGCGATTCCTCCGCGCGATCAAGCAGGCCGGCACGCAGGAAATCCTGGCCCAGCTCATAGAGTGCGTGTTCGCGCTCGGCATCGGGAAGATCCTGGCGGCTAGCCAGGTTCTGGTGCACGCGGATGGCGCGTTCGGTTTCACCACGCCGGCGGAACAAAGCGCCAAGCGCAAAGTGCAGCTCGGTGGTCTCGGGGTCCAGGCGCACCACCTCGATGAACGCGTCGATGGCTTGGTCGGGCTGCTCGTTGAGCAGGAAATTCAGCCCCTTGAAATAGGAGCGCGGCAGCGCGCCCTGCTCGCTCATCAGCTGGCGCGCATCGAAGCGGGCAGCCATCCAGCCGAGGCCGAAAATGAGCGGCAGCGCCAGCAGCCACCAGGTTTCAAAAATCATGGGTCAGACTTTCGGGCCAACTACGTTGTAAGGAATACCGGAACCTGCCGCGGCCTGTGGGTCGCGCGCACCTTCCGCCGACTGGCTGCGCGCCTCGCCCAGCGCACGCCGCAGCCGGCCCGCCTCCATGCGCTGGCGCATCAGCACGGGCGCCAGCGCAGCGAGCGCGGCGAGGATGCCCAGCCCGAACGCGGCCAGCAAGATCAGGATCAGCGGCGCGCGCCAGACGGCATCAAAAAAGAGTTGCAGTGAGACGTCGGCGGTATTGCGCAGCGCCAGCACGAACAGCAGCGCGAACAGGACGATGCGGATGATCCAGGCGACAAGTTTCATGCGGGCTTCATGCGGCAGATGGGATGAATCGGACTCCGGTGATGCGGACGTCGGCGGGCGGTGCCCCCTCGGTGGATTCCCGGCATTGTAGCGGAATCGCCTCGCGCCAACGGTAACGTCTTGTATGCTCGCACAATGAAAAAGCGCCCCGATAAGGGGCGCTTTTTTGACTATCCAGGCACATCACAAGCCAAACGCAGCGGATTCAGGACTGGGCCAGCTTCAGCCCGCCATCATCATGCAAGGCGTTGCCGGCAGCGGCTGCCGGCTTCGCCGGGCCAGGCGCGGTCACATGACCTGCACCAGCCGTAGCGCCATGGCCATTGCTGCCGCCATGGGTGCCGCCATTCGCATTGCCGTTGCCAACGAGACTTCCGTTGGCATTGGCGCCAGTGCCGCCGCTACCTGCCTGCGGCAGCGCCGGGCTGCGATCGACTCGTTCACGCAACTCCTTGCCCGCCTTGAAGTGCGGCACCCGTTTCTCGGGCACCAGCACACGTTCGCCGGACTTGGGGTTGCGTCCCACGCGCGGCGGACGCCGGTTCAGACCAAAACTGCCGAATCCGCGAATCTCGATGCGGTGGCCATCAGCCAGCGCTTCGGACATCGCGTCGAGGATCGTCTTCACCGAGATGTCCGCATCCCGCAGCAACAGCTGCGGGAACCGGGCAGCCAGTTTTTCGACAAGCTCGGACTTGGTCATGGGCATCCGCTAGCAGGCGTAAGAACCAATGCTTACTGGTTGTCCTGGCCGAGCTTGGCCTTCAGCAGCGCGCCCAGGTTGGTCGTGCCAGCCGTGCCGGTGTCGGCAGCGAACTTTTGCATGGCTTCTTGCTGCTCGACGTTGTCCTTGGCCTTGATCGACAGGTTGATGTTGCGCGACTTGCGGTCGACGTTCACCACCAGGGCGGTGATTTGTTCGCCTTCCTTCAGCACGTTGCGAGCATCTTCCACGCGGTCAGCCGAGATTTCGGATGCGCGCAGGTAGCCTTCGACGTCATCAGCCAGTTGCACGACAGCGCCCTTGGCATCAACAGTCTTGATCGTGCCGTTGACCAGGGAACCCTTGTCGTTAGCCGAGATGAAGTTGTTGAACGGGTCGCCCGACAGCTGCTTGATACCCAGCGAGATGCGCTCCTTGTCGACGTCGATGCCCAGAACCACGGCTTCCACTTCGTCGCCCTTCTTGTACTTGCGCACGGCTTCTTCGCCGGTTTCTTGCCAGGACAGGTCGGACAGGTGCACCAGGCCGTCGATGCCACCGGGCAGGCCGATGAACACGCCAAAGTCGGTGATCGACTTGATCTGGCCGCCCAGCTTGTCGCCCTTCTTGTGGTTACGGCTGAAATCGTCCCACGGATTGGCCTTGCATTGCTTCATGCCCAGGCTGATACGACGCTTGTCTTCGTCGATATCCAGAACCATGACTTCGACTTCGTCGCCCAGCTGGACAACCTTCGACGGAGCGACGTTCTTGTTGGTCCAGTCCATTTCGGAAACGTGGACCAGGCCTTCGATGCCGGCTTCGATTTCAACGAATGCGCCGTAGTCGGTCAGGTTGGTCACCTTGCCGAACAGGCGGGTGCTTTGCGGGTAACGACGCGAGATGCCGACCCACGGATCTTCGCCCAGTTGCTTCACGCCCAGCGAGACGCGGTTCTTCTCTTGGTCGAACTTGAGGATCTTGGCGGTGATTTCCTGGCCAACCGACAGCACTTCGCTCGGGTGACGCACACGACGCCATGCCAGGTCGGTGATGTGCAGCAGGCCGTCGATGCCACCCAGGTCCACGAATGCGCCGTAGTCCGTGATGTTCTTGACGATACCGTTGACGATAGCGCCTTCCTTCAGGGTTTCCATCAGCTTCTGGCGCTCTTCGCCCAGGGTCGCTTCCACAACGGCGCGGCGCGACAGCACCACGTTGTTGCGCTTGCGGTCCAGCTTGATGACCTTGAATTCCAGGGTCTTGCCTTCGTACGGCGTGGTGTCCTTGATCGGACGCACGTCGACCAGCGAGCCCGGCAGGAACGCGCGGATGCCGTTGACCATGACGGTCAGGCCGCCCTTGACCTTGCCAGTGACCGTGCCCGAGATGATTTCGCCGTCTTCCAGCGCCTTCTCGAGGTTCAGCCACGATGCCAGGCGCTTGGCCTTGTCGCGGGAGAGAATCGTGTCGCCATAGCCGTTCTCGAGCGCGTCGATGGCCACGGAGACGTAGTCGCCGGCCTGCACTTCGAGTTCGCCCTGGTCGTTCAGGAACTCCTCCACCGGCACAAAGGCTTCCGATTTGAGGCCGGCGTTGACGACCACGAAATTGTGGTCGATGCGCACGACTTCAGCGGAAATCACTTCGCCAGCCTTCATATTGGAGCGGGCGACGGATTCCTCGAACAGTGCGGCAAAGGATTCGTTAGTTTGCAGGTCGGACATAAACTTGAGTATCAATCCGCAGTACTCGGGCCGGCGCGTGGATCGCGCTCAGTCTGCACCGGGCAGCGGGGTCAGGTTGAACAACACCGGCGGATCTGCGCTTGCAGGCTCTGCCGGCACTTCGATGTTGCAGCGGCTCGACTAGCGCGAGTCAGGAACCCGGCGCGCCATACCAATGCAGCACCTGCGCCACCGCCTGATCCACCGTCATGTCGGAGGTATCGAGCAAGTGCGCATCCTCTGCGGGACGCAGCGGCGCGGCCGTGCGGGAGCGATCCCGCTGGTCGCGCGACTCAAGGTCTCGCAAAAGGTCTTCGATATTAGCAGAAATTCCCTTATCAATCAATTGTTTATAGCGCCTGCGAGCGCGCGCCTCGACACTTGCCGTCAGGAACACCTTCAGCCTGGCGTCCGGGAAAATCACGGTGCCCATGTCGCGACCGTCGGCAACCAGGCCCGGCAGCTTGCGAAAACCGCGCTGCAACGCCGTCAGGGCGTCGCGCACCGGCTGGTGCACGGCGATCGCAGAGGCCCTATTGCCGGTGGCTTCCGCGCGGATGGCCAGGCTGACCTCTTCGCCGCGCAGCCAGACACGGTCAGGCCCGAACTTCACATCGAGGCGGGTAGCCAGGCTGGCCAGCCCCTCCACATCCTGCATGTCGATGCCCGCACGCTCGCTGGCGAGCGCCACCAGGCGGTACAACGCACCGCTGTCCAGCAAATGGAAGCTGAGCGCGTCGGCCACCTTGTGCGCTACGGTGCCCTTTCCCGATGCGGTGGGCCCGTCGATGGTGATGACGTCGACGATAGTCATTGTTTATTAATACAGAACAAAATATTGATTTCTTAAATCAATTGGGAATCATTAGCATGTAGTTCATGACAGGCACCGGACAAAATCGCGGGCCCAAGCAGCAAACAACCGACATCTTCGCGAGGCAATCTACCATGGCTAAGACCCTGTCGTTCGGCATCATGCACGTTGTCATTGCCTTTGGCGTCACTTATGCCCTGACCGGCAATCTGGCTGTCAGCGGCGCCGTGACCTTCATCGAACCGGCAGTCAACACTGTGGCGCATTACTTCTTCGACCGCTACTGGGAACGGCGCGAACCCGTGGCGAAGCACAAGACCCTGCCCCAAACCGGGCGCGGCGCCGATGACCTGCCACTGGCCGCGTGATCAGCGCGCCACCGCGCCAAACACCTCGAAGTAATCCGGGAACGTCTTTGCAACGCAGCCAGGCTCGTTGATGCGCACCGGCAGCGGACCGAACGCGGCCAGCGAAAAGCACATCGCCATGCGGTGGTCATCGTAAGTATCGATGCCGGCGGCCGGGGTCTGCCAGGCGGATTGGGCCGGTGGCGTCACCTTCAGGTAATCCGCACCCTCCTCCACTTCGACGCCTAGCTTGCGCAACTCGGTGGCCATGGCGCTGATGCGGTCGGTTTCCTTGACTCGCCAGCTGGCGATATTGGTTAGCGTAGTAGGCCCCTCGGCGAACAGCGCCGCCACCGCCAGGGTCATGGCAGCGTCCGGAATATGGTTGCAGTCCAGCTCGATGCCGTTCAAGCGGCCATCGTCGCGCTCGGTGCCGCGGACCTCGATCCAGTTGGCGCCGGCCATCACGTTGGCGCCCATGCGGTTAAGCGCCTCGGCAAACTTGACGTCGCCCTGGATGCTGGCCATGCCCACGCCCTCCACCCGCAGCGGGCCGCCGCCGATGGCGCCCGCAGCCAGGAAGTAGGAGGCCGAGGACGCGTCGCCCTCGACAAAAATTTCGCCCGGCGAGCGGTATGCCGCGCGAGCCGGCAGGATGAAGCGTGACCAGCCCTCGCGCCGGATCTCGATGCCAAAGCGCGCCAGCAGGTTGAGCGTGATCTCCACATAGGGCTTGGAAATCAGCTCGCCCACCACTTCGATCTCGATGGTGTCGCCAGGCGCATCGGCCAGCGGCAAGGCCATCAGCAACGCCGTCAGGAACTGGCTGGACACGTCGCCACGCACGCGGATCGGCGCATCGATGCGAATCCGTGCGGGAGAAATCTGCAAGGGCGGATAGCCCTCGGTGCCAAGGTAGGCGACGCTCGCGCCAATCTGGCGCAGACCATCGACCAGATCGCCGATCGGCCGCTCATGCATGCGCGGCACGCCGGACAGCTTGTAGCTCCCGCCCTGCAGCGCCAGCGCCGCGGTCAGCGGGCGAATGGCCGTCCCCGCATTGCCCATGAACAGCTCGGCTGCCTTGTTGGGAAATTTGCCGCCCACGCCGCGCACCACGCAAGCACCTTCCTCCCGGCGCCATTCCACGCCCAGCGTGCGCAGCGCCTGCAGCATCACGCGCGTGTCATCCGAGTCGAGCAGGTCGCACACGCGGGTCTCGCCCTCGGCCAGCGCCGCCAGCAACAGGACCCGGTTCGAGATGCTCTTGGAACCCGGCAGGCGAACCGTGCCCGAAGCGCGAGTGAAGGGACCGAGCGTGAGATGTTCCATGGTTTCCATGCTAGTTGGCGGGCGGCTTTCGATGAAAGGCGCGCCGCTTTCGTTGGTGACGTGGCGTTCGTGTAGCGCCGGATTGCGTGGCGATCAGGGCTCGGCGTTGACAGCCGGCGCGCGCTGCGCGCCCCATTGCTGCCGCACTTGGCTGGCGCGCTGGAAAATACGCTCCAGGCCCTCGCCGTTGCTGTTTTCGATCAGGGTCTTCAGATGCGCCAGCATGGCCTGGTAGGTGCTGAGCTCGCTCAACATCGCCTCGCGGTTGCCAACGCAGATATCGCGCCACATCTCCGGCGACGACGCCGCGATCCGGGTGAAATCCCGGAAGCCGCCGCCCGCGAAATCGAGCTTGAGCGCCGCGTCTTCGGCATTGGCCACCTGGGCCACCAGCGCATAGGACAGCAGGTGCGGCAAATGGCTGACGGCGGCAAACACGGCATCGTGCTGCACGGCCGACATCACGCTGCACTGGGCGCCCGCGGTCTCCCACATGGCGCGCACGGCCGCAACGTCAATGCGGCTATTTTCCTGCAGCGGGCACAGCACGACTTTCTTGCCAACATAGAGATCGTCCAGCGCCGCTTCCACGCCATGCAGCTCGCGCCCGGCAATCGGATGCGCCGGCACGAACTGGGCCGCCTTGTCGCCCAACGCGGTCTTGGCCGCCATGATGACGTCGGACTTGGTGCTGCCGGCATCCGTGATGATCGTAGCTGGCTCCAGATGCGGCTCAAGTGCATGGAGCAGCGCAAAGGTCTGCGCCACCGGCGCGCACAGCACGATCATGCTGGCGCCCTTGGCGGCGTCTTCCAGCGTGGCCGCCTCGTCAATCACGCCCAGCTTGAGCGCTCGCTCGAGCGAAGCTTGCGAGCGGCCGACGCCGACCACCGTGCCGACCGCACCTGCGCGCTTGAGCGCGAGTGCCAGCGAGCCGCCGATCAGGCCGACGCCGACAATGACGACACGGGAAAAAAATGGAGCGGACGCAGGAACGGTCACGGGGATACGCTGCCAGGCAAGGAAGTTCGGGAATCCGATATTGTAACTTCTCCGCCGGAGGGCGGCGCCGCCATTGCGCCTTTGCGCGAGCTTGCATGCCACCGGCCCGCAGAGGGCCGGGGCATTGCTTGCAACAGTGCTTACTTGAGGGCCTTTTCCAGCGCCGCGATAAACGCCGCGTTTTCCTCGGGCAGGCCGATGGTGATACGCAGCCATTGCGGCAGGTTGTAGTTGCCCACCGGCCGTACGATCACGCCCTGCTTGAGCAGCGCCAGGTTGACGCGCGCGCCGGCGCCATCGTCCCGCCCCACGCGCACCAGCACGAAATTGCCCGAGGACGGCACGTATTGCAGGCCAAGCCGGTCGAACGCCGCCACCAGTTGCGCCTTGCCGGCACGGTTCAGCTCGGCGCTGCGCTGCAGGAAGGCCGCATCGCCCAGCGCCGCCACCGCCGCTGCCTGGGCCAGGCTGTTGACATTGAAGGGTTGGCGGATGCGGTTGAGCAGATCGGTCAGCGCGGGCTGCGCCACGGCGTAGCCAATGCGCAGCCCGGCCAGGCCATAGGCCTTGGAGAAGGTGCGCGATACCAGCAGGTTGGGATACTTGCGGACCCACGCGATCGAATCGTACTGCTGCGCGTCGTCCAGGTATTCGTTGTAGGCCTCGTCCAGCACCACCACCACATCGGCCGGCACCTTGGCCAGGAAGGCCTCGATCTCGGCGGCCGGCAGGAAGGTGCCGGTCGGGTTGTTAGGATTGGCGATAAAGACCAGGCGCGTGTCCGGGGCGATGGCCTCGGCCATGGCGTCGAGATCGTGGCCGTAGTCGCGCGCCTTGACCTCAATGGCGCGCGCGCCGACTTCCTGCGTGGCCAGCGCGTACACCGCGAAAGAATGCTCGGCATAGACGATCGACTCGCCCGGCTTGACCAGCGCATGCGCCGCGATTTCCAGGATATCGTTGCTGCCGTTGCCTAGCGTGAGCCAGTCGGCCGGCACGTCGAAGCGGGCCGACAGCGCGCCCTTCAAGGCGAAGCCGTTCGCGTCCGGGTAACGGCCCAGGTCGGCCACGGCGGCAGCGATAGCGGTCCGGGCCGATTCGGGCATGCCGAGCGGATTCTCGTTCGAGGCCAGCTTGACGATGGTGGACTCGACCAGGCCAAACTCGCGCGCCACTTCGGAAATCGGCTTGCCCGCCACGTACGGGGAAATCGCCCGCACATACTCGGGACCGAACTGCTTGCCCTGCTCTGCCATGTTCATTCCTTCTCTGAAACGTTGTTCGCGGATCGCCGATCCTGTTACCGGCTGGACGGATACGAGCCCAGCACCTTGAAGTAAGCCGCGTTGCGGCGCAGCTCTTCCAGCGCGCGCGCCACTGAAGCATCGTGCTGGTGGCCTTCGACGTCGACGTAGAAGTAGTACTCCCACGCGCCGCTGCGCGCGGGGCGCGACTCGAACCGGCACATCGACACGCCGTTGTCGGCCAGCGGCGCAAGCAGCTGGTAGACCGCACCGGCCTTGTTGGGCACCGAGAGGATCATCGAGGTCTGGTCGCTGCCGGAGGGCTCGGTCTCGTAGCGGCCGATCACGGCGAAGCGCGTGCGGTTATGCGGATCATCCTGGATGTGCGTGCGCACCAGATGCAGGTGGTAGCGATTGGCCGCCGACTCGCCGGCGATGGCCGCCACGGTGGGATCCTCGCTGGCCATGCGTGCCGCTTCCGCATTGCTCGACACCGCCTGGCGCTCCAGGTGCGGGTAGTTGGCCGTGAGCCAGTGCTGGCACTGCGCCAGCGCCTGCGCATGCGCGCGCACCACGGTCACACCCTTCATATCGGGCGACGACGCCATCAGGTTGTGGTGCACCTTCAGCGCGATCTCGCCACTGATCTTCAGCGAGGTCTGCAGGAACAGGTCCAGCGTGCGCGAGACCGCGCCCTCGGTGGAATTCTCCACCGGCACCACGCCGTACTCAACGGTGCCGGCTTCCACCGCGCGGAACACCTCATCAATGCTGGGGCAGGGTACGCCGCTGACCTCGTGGCCAAAGTGCGCGTACAGCGCCTGCTCCGAGAACGTGCCTGCCGGGCCGAGGAAGGCCACCTCGAGCGGCTTCTCCAGCCCGCGGCAAGCCGACATCACTTCACGCCAGATTGCCGCCACGCTGTCGTCTAGCAGGGGGCCGGGGTTGGCCCCCTGCACCTTGCGGATCACCTGCAGCTCGCGCTCGGGACGGAACACCGGCGCGCCGTATTTCTTCTTGACCTCGCCCACATCGAGGGCGAGTTGCGCGCGGCGGTTCAGCATCGCCAGCAGTTCGCGGTCGAGCGTGTCGATCTGCTCACGCAGCGGCGTCAGCTCGACGCCCAGCGCCTTTTCGGCCGCGCCATTGTCCTGCTGCGCCTCCCCCTGCACGCCTTGCTTGTCTTGATTTGTCATTGTATGAATCCGCTACGCCACGCCATTGCGCAGTGCCAATGGCAGTGAAATGGCCTTGGGAAAAACCGAATCGGCACCGCTGCGGCATCGCCAAGCGATGCCGCAGCGAACAAAGGATCAGGCCGCGGTCCGCTCGAACTCGCGCATGTACTCGATCAGGGCGGCAACGCCCTCGATCGGCATGGCGTTGTAGAGGCTGGCGCGCATGCCGCCGACCGACTTATGGCCCTTCAACTGCACCAGGCCATTGGCGCGCGCGCCTGCCAGGAAGGCGTCGTTGCGGGATTCGTCGGCCAGGAAGAACGGCACGTTCATGCGCGAGCGGCTGCCAGGATCGATCTCGTTGCGGTAGAACGCGCTCTGGTCGAGGAACTCGTACAGCGCGTGCGATTTGGCGATATTGCGTTGCTCGATGGCGCCTACGCCGCCTTGCGCCTTGAGCCACTTGAAAACCAGCCCGGCGATATAGATGGAATAGGTCGGCGGCGTGTTGTACATCGAGTCATGCTCGGCCACCAGGCGCCAGTTGAAGGCGGACGGGCACAGGGGATGCGCATGGCCCAGCAGGTCTTCGCGCACGATCACGATAGTCAGGCCGGCCGGCCCGATGTTCTTTTGCGCGCCGCCGTAGGCTACCTGCACGCGCGACCAGTCGACCGGGCGCGACAGGATGTGGCTGGAAACGTCGGCGACCACGACCGGTCCGCCGTCGCGGTGCTGGCCGATGTCGGGCACGTCCTGGAACTCCACGCCAACGATGGTTTCGTTGGTGCACAGGTGCACGTAGGCAGCATCGTCCGACAGCTTCCAGTCAGCCACATCCGGGATGCGGGCGAACTTTTGCGCGGTGCTGGTGGCTGCGATATTCACTTCGCCGTAGCGGCGCGCTTCCTGTTCGGACTTGACCGACCAGGTGCCGGTGACGACGAAATCCGCCTTGGGACGATCCGCGTTCACGCGGCGCATCAGGTTCAGCGGCACGATGCCGTTTTCGCCGATGGCACCGCCCTGCAGGAACAGGATGCGGAAGTTCTTCGGCACCTGCAGCAGTTCGCGCAGGTTGGCCAGCGCCTCGGCCTGGATGCTCTCGAACTCGCGGCTGCGGTGGCTCATTTCCATCACCGACACGCCGGATCCGTGCCACGACAGCATCTCGTCGGCTGCCTGCAGCAGCACTTCGGTCGGCAGGGCCGCCGGACCGGGCGAGAAGTTATAGACACGCTCGGCCACGGCGCGCTGCATCATGGCGGCAAGTGCTGGATTCTGGGGTTCGTTCATGGATCGAGATGGAAATGAAAAATGGCTGCCGGTATTACCCAAGCAGCCATTATCCATCAAACCCGCGCCAGATTGGGGAGGCGAGGACAGCGCCCCGCCCGCCCAGCCTGCCCGCCGGCGAATTACTTCGCCGCGGCGGCGATTTCCTTCTCGGCGGCGTCGCGCATCGACTTGCCGACTTGCGGGCCGTACTTTTGCATCATCGAGCCCCAGATTTCCTGGGTCGCCTTGCCCTGGTTAGCCATGAACTTCTGGCCGGTCGGCGACTTCAGGAACGTGGTCAGGTCCTTGATTTCCTGGGCGCTGTAGTACTTGCCGAAGGCGTCGTAGTGGGCCTTCATGGCATCGGTCTTGAAGCCATCGGTGGTGAACGCCGTGCCGGCACCATCGACCATGCGCTGCACCGCGCCGTTCTTCTTGAGCTTCTCGACGGCAGCCTGCTTTTGCTTGTCGTTGAGCGTCTTGTTCTCGACCAGTACCTGCTCCAGGACCATAGGCGCTTCCTGCTTGGCGCCTTGCTGCCAGTTCTCGGCCTGGCCCTTGACGGCCTGGTCGGCTTGCATCACGGTCAGCAGTTCCTTGATGGCAGCGGTCTTGTCGGCGTCCTGGGCATGCGCCGCGTTGGCCAGCATCATGGCCGGTACGAAGGCAGCCAGAACAGCGATACGTCGATAGGTTTTGAGCATTGTGACTCCCTTGTAAATATGTCCGTTTTAGTCCCGCAGCCGGCAATCGAGTTCCGGATAACGGGTCAATGTTGCAACAACTTACGAATTTGATCCTGTGTCAGGTGTGCCGGCGTCGGTGCCGTCCTGCGCACCTGCCTGCTCACCGTCGGCAGCCGGAGCCGCCGCATCCACCGCGTCAGCCCCTTCTTCGAGTTCGTCGCCCGCCACACCGTTGTCGGCATCGCTTTCGACGATTCGCTGCAGGCCGGACAGCTTGGTGCCCTCGTCCACATTGATCAGGGTCACGCCTTGCGTGGCACGTCCCATCTCGCGGATTTCAGACACACGTGTGCGGATCAGCACGCCGCCGGTCGTGATCAGCATGATCTCGTCCTCCGGCGACACCAGCGCGGCAGCCACTACCCGGCCGTTGCGCTCGCTCGTCTGGATCGCAATCATGCCCTTGGTGCCACGGCCATGTCGAGTGTACTCGGCGATCGGGGTGCGCTTGCCGTAACCGTTTTCGGTGGCGGTCAGCACACTGCCCACTGCGACGGCCTGCTCGCTGGTCTCAGCCGGGGCCACCAGCATGGCGATCACGGTCTGGCTTTCTTCCAGGTTCATGCCGCGCACGCCGCGGGCCTGGCGGCCCATCGGACGCACGTCGTTTTCGTCGAAGCGCACGGCCTTGCCGGAATCCGAGAACAGCATCACGTCGTGCTGGCCGTCGGTGACGGCAGCGCCGATCAGGTAGTCGCCCTCATCGAGGTCGACTGCGATGATGCCGGCCTTGCGCGGGTTCGAGAACTCGGTCAGCGCCGTCTTCTTGACAGTGCCGCGCGCGGTGCTCATGAAGATGAAGTGCTCGGCGTCGAACTGGCGCACCGGCAGGATGACGTTGATCTTCTCGCCATCGGACAGCGGGAACATATTGACGATCGGCCTGCCGCGCGAGTTGCGCGACCCCTGTGGCACCTCGTACACCTTCAGCCAGTACAGCCGGCCGCGGTTCGAGAAGCACAGGATGTAGTCATGCGTGTTGGCGACGAACAGCGTGTCGATCCAGTCGTCTTCCTTGGTGGTGGTCGCCAGCTTGCCGCGGCCGCCGCGCTTTTGCGCGCGGTACTCGGAAATCGGCTGGCTCTTCATATAGCCACTGTGCGACAGGGTCACCACCATGTCCTGCGGGGTGATCAGGTCCTCGGTATCGAGCTCGGTGGCGTTGAGCTCGATGTGCGAACGGCGCAGGTCGCCAAACTCGGCACGGATGGCGGTCAGCTCGTCGGTGATGATGGTGCTGATGCGCTCCGGGCGCGACAGGATGTCGAGCAGGTCGGAGATGACCGCCATGACATCGCGGTATTCCTGGACGATCTTGTCCTGCTCCAGGCCCGTGAGGCGCTGCAGGCGCATCTGCAGGATTTCCTGGGCTTGCGAGTCGGACAGGCGGTACAGCCCGTCGGCTTGCATGCCGAAGATGGCCGGCAGACCGTCCGGGCGGTAGGACGCCCGGCCGCCGGCGGTGTCGCCTTCAGCGCGTGCCAGCATTTCGCGCACCAGGCTGGAATCCCAGGCCTTGGCCATCAGCCCTTGCTTGGCGATGGGGGGCGTGGGCGCCGCCTTGATGATCGCGATGAACTCATCGATGTTGGCGAGAGCCACCGCCAGGCCCTCCAGCACATGGCCGCGCTCGCGCGCCTTGCGCAGCTCGAACACGGTGCGGCGGGTGACGACCTCGCGCCGGTGCGACAGGAAGCAATCCAGCATCTGGCGCAGGTTCAGCAGGCGCGGCTGGCCATCGACCAGCGCCACCATGTTCATGCCGAAGGTGTCCTGCAGCTGGGTGTGCTTATATAGATTGTTCAGCACCACTTCCGGCACTTCGTTGCGCTTGAGCTCGATCACCACGCGCATGCCGGATTTGTCGGACTCGTCGCGGATATCGGAGATGCCCTCGACCTTCTTGTCCGTCACCAGCTCGGCGATGCGCTCGAGCAGGGTGCGCTTGTTGACCTGGTAAGGCAGCTCGTCGACGATAATCGCCTGGCGCTGGCCACGGTCGATATCCTCGAAGTGCGTCTTGGCGCGCATGACGACGCGGCCGCGGCCGGTGCGGTAGCCTTCGCGCACGCCCTGGATGCCATAGATAATGCCGGCGGTCGGGAAGTCCGGCGCCGGAATCAGCTCGATCAGTTCGTCAATCGTAGCTTGCGGATTACGCAGCAGATGCAGGCAGCCATCGACCACTTCGTTAAGGTTATGCGGCGGGATATTGGTGGCCATACCCACCGCGATACCCGACGAACCATTAATCAGCAGATTCGGGATGCGTGCCGGCAGAATCAGCGGCTCATGTTCGGAGCCGTCATAATTCGGCCCGAAATCGACAGTTTCCTTATCGATATCGAGCAGCATCTCGTGGGCAATCTTGGACAGGCGGATTTCGGTATAACGCATGGCTGCCGCGTTATCCCCGTCCACCGAACCGAAGTTACCCTGGCCATCGACCAGCATGTAGCGCAGCGAGAAATTCTGCGCCATCCGCACGATCGTATCGTATACAGCAGTGTCGCCGTGGGGGTGATACTTACCAATCACGTCCCCGACGATACGGGCCGATTTCTTGTACGGCCGGTTCCAGTCGTTGTTAAGCTCATGCATCGCATAGAGCACACGCCGGTGTACCGGCTTCAAGCCATCCCGCACATCGGGAAGCGCGCGCCCGACGATCACGCTCATGGCGTAATCGAGATAGGAACGGCGCATTTCCTCTTCGAGGGAGACCGGAAGGGTTTCTTTGGCGAATTGATCCATTGCGGCGTGGGTTATCCGGCGAATTTAAACAGAAGGCACCCAGGTGAATCGCCATTCGCCAAAGCGGCGTCTGACAGGTGGGCAACGTGACATTCTAACATGCGCGGCTGCCCTCTCCCGCAGCCGCGGCGCCCCCCTTGGCAGGGGCTTCGGCAGCGCCCGGAAAGCACGCGCAAGGCCGAGTCGAAAATCCTGCAAGCACGGCCTGACAAGGGTTTGCGGGCATCGCAAGGGCCATGTTGCACAAACACCACAGGCCTAAAACCCATTGATGGAATCGAATATATTTACTTCTTAGGAAACGACCCTTGTGGCACAATTCCCCAGCGAAGAGCCAGACATTGTTCGAAGTGGAGCATACACCGCATCGAGAATGTTATACTCCGAAGAATGTATGACTTGTTTCCGTCCATTTGCTCGCAGTAACCCTGCGGTGATCTCATCCTGAGAGGAGAAATATGAAAAAATTTGCCAAGCTCGCGCTCGTTGCAGCTACCGCAGTAATGGCTGCATCCGCTCAAGCCCAGTCCGTCCCCTACGAAAAGAAGGCTGTGAACGATAACTGGGGCAACGGTACGAGCGAGTACGTGTGGAAGAACGGCACGAACGAGCTCTGCTGGCGCGACAGCTCGTGGACCCCGGCCACCGCCAACGCCCTGTGCGATGGCGCCCTGGCTCCGGCGGTCGCTCCGGCTGCCCCCTCGGTGGCACCGGTTGCTCCTCCGGTTGTTTCCAGCGAAAAGGTCACTTTCGCTGCTGACACCCTGTTCGATTTCGACAAGGCTGTGCTGAAGCCGGAAGGCAAGGCTAAGCTGGACGACCTGACCTCCAAGCTGTCGGGCATCACCCTGGAAGTGATTATCGCAGTTGGCCACACCGACTCGTTCGGCTCGGACAAGTACAACGATCGCCTGTCGATCCGTCGTGCTGAAGCCGTCAAGGCCTATCTGGTCAGCAAGGGCGTGGAAGCCAACCGTGTCTACACGGAAGGCAAGGGCAAGCGTCAGCTGAAGGTTGACCCGAAGTCGTGCAAGGGCAATCGCAAGGCACAAATCGCCTGCCAGCAGCCGAATCGTCGCGTGGAAGTCGAAGTGGTCGGCACCCGCAGCGCACGTTAATCGGAACCTTTCCGATGAAAGAAAGCCCAGCGCAAGCTGGGCTTTTTTTTTGATACAGTCGCAGCATACCCTCCGCTTTCACGCTGCCGCCCTGGTGGCGCGCCAAACTCCATGACGCAGATATCCTCCCCGCTCCATCCGACCGTTGAAACTACCTTGATCGGTAAGAACGCCGACGCACGCGAAATCGACAAATTCAGCGAGCTGGCCCATCGCTGGTGGGATCCGGAAAGCGAGTTCAAGCCGCTGCACGAACTCAACCCCCTGCGGCTCGGCTGGATCGACGGCATCGCCAGCCTCAAGGGCAAGGACGTGGTCGACATCGGCTGCGGTGGTGGCATCCTGGCGGAGAGCATGGCGCGCACCGGCGCCACGGTGCGCGGCATCGACCTGTCCACCAAGGCACTGAAGGTCGCCGACCTGCACAGCCTGGAGTCCGGCGTGACAGTGACCTACGAAGAGATCGCTGCCGAAGCGCTGGCGGCGCGCATGCCCGCCAGCGTCGATGTGGTGACCTGCATGGAAATGCTGGAGCACGTGCCCGACCCGCAATCGATCCTGCGCGCCTGCGCCACGCTGGTACGCCCGGGCGGCTACGTGTTCTGCTCCACGATCAACCGCAACCTCAAGGCCTATCTGCTGGCCGTGGTCGGCGCCGAATACGTGCTCAAGATGCTGCCGCGCGGCACGCATGACTACGACAAGTTCATCACGCCGTCCGAACTCGCCCGCTACGCCCGCAACACCGGGCTCGAACTGGTCGAGATGCGCGGCATGACCTACAACCCGCTGACCCAGGTCTACTCGCTGGGCCGGGACACCGATGTGAACTATATGATGGCATTTCGCCGGCCCGCCTGAACATGCGCACCTACGACGCAGTCTTCTTTGATCTCGACGGCACGCTCGCCGACACCGCCCCCGACCTGGCCGCGGCCGCGAACCGGCTCGTCACCGAGCATGGCCGCCCGCCCGTGGACTACGAGAAACTCCGCCCCGTGGCCTCGCACGGCGCACGCGGCCTGATTGGCGCCGCCTTCGGCAAGAGCCCGGCCGACCCAGAGTTCCCCGCCCTGCGCGACACCTTCCTCGATTACTACGAGGCCGACATCGCGGTGCATACGCGCCTGTTCGATGGCATGGCCGAGGTGCTGGACGCGCTGGAAACCGCCGGCATCCGGTGGGGTATCGTCACCAACAAGATCACGCGCTTCACAGCGCCGCTGGTCGCCGCCATCGGACTGGCGCCGCGCGCCTCAACCGTGGTCAGCGGCGACACCACGGCGCATGCCAAGCCCCACCCCGCACCGCTGCTGCATGCCGCCGAAGTCAGCGGCGTGGCGCCCGGGCGCTGCGTGTACGTTGGCGATGACGTGCGCGACATCCAGGCAGGCAAGGCCGCCGGCATGATCACCATCACCGCGGCCTACGGCTACTGCGGCGATGGCGAACCGCCCGAGGCATGGGGCGCCGACTACCTGGTGCGCCATCCCAGCGAGCTGATCGCGCTGCTGGCCCCTGGCGCACAGCGCTGACGCGCGAGGCGGCACGGCAGGCATTTACACCTGAAGCCGCCGACGGGGTACAATCTGTCTTCTTGACACTGTTCACACAGTTCACGCAGGGGCCGACCTGGTTTCGACGTGGGTTACAAAGCAGTGGAGGGCATACCGAGGACCCGTCACCTCGTTAATCAATGGGAATGCAATAACTGCTAACGACGAACGTTACGCACTGGCCGCTTAATTGCGGCCGTCCTCGCACTGGCTCGCTGGCGGGCTAGAGTCGCAAGACTACGCGAGGTCATTAACGCCAGATAAGCCCTGAGTTTGTCACGGACCTAGGGACGAAAATTTAGTGACTCGCCGTTGTAGAGCGTGTCCGTCCGCGATGCACCGGTTAAATCAAATGGCAGGACTAAGTATGTAGAACTCTCTGTGGAGGGCTTGCGGACGCGGGTTCGATTCCCGCCGGCTCCACCAATATTCAGTCCTGGTTATTTCCAGGACTACCGAAACCCCGAGGATAGGCATCCTCGGGGTTTTCTTTTTTCCGGCTTTGATAATGAGGGTGGCGCAAAGCCCCCACTACCCCAAAAGAATTGCTGCAAAGGCGGGCAATTTCCGCCGAATTAAGATTTGTCCGATTCACATAACGCCCCCAAGCCTGCATCATCTACCCAAGCTGCCTCTGCAGAGGCGGACTTCCCGACGCGGGCCTTCGTAGCTTCACGTCCGGAGTTGCCCTCCAGCGCCCGCCCAATCCTGTGTGGGCGTCTTTTTTTGGGCGCTCGAACAAGCTCAGCGCGGTCGCCAAGCGCAAGGTCATTAGCAAATTGTAATCATCTGTTACAGTCGAGATTTTTTCGGCAACCGAAAAGCGGCGCCAGAGGCGCCCATGCGCATCGGAACAGGCAAGTACAAATGAAGAAACTGATTGGGGCTGCAAGCATTGCGCTGACCCTCGCAGGCTGTGGCGGATCGGGCGACAACAGTGACGGACTGGCGATCGTGCGCACTCCTCCCGCCACCACACCCACCACACCTACGACACCCACGGCCCCGACGACCCCAGTGACCCCGGCGGCACCCGACACCATCGCGCTTGGCTCAGGCTTCTACATCGGTACCTCTGCCGCCAGCGAGCGGTTCAACATCCTGGTGTTGGACGAGAACGTCTACTACGCCTTCTACGCGATGGCGGGCATACCGGACGTATCGACCGGGGTCCTGACCGGCAACTACAGCTCGGGCAGCGGTGCGCTCACCACCAATAACAACGGGCTGGACTTCAATCAGGAGGCGGCTGGCTACAGCCTGACCGCAGCGAACCTGATGGCGGCCTACGTGCCGGGCAAGTCGATCCAGGCGCAGGTCACCTATCGCAACGGCAGGAGCACGGTCGTCAATGCCACCTACAGCACCGACTACAACTTCATCGCGACCACCGACGGCCTGAAGGGGACTTACTACGGGACGTCGAACGTCATTGACCCGACCGGGATCGCGGCGGGTGCTGTAAGGCTGACCATCGACGCCAGCGGCAACCTCACGCTAGACGGCAGCGGCTCGGGCTGCAGCTTTACCGGGACCGCCACGCCGCGGCGCCAGGGCAAGGTCTACAACGTCGCCCTGCAGCTGACTGGGCCGAGTTGCCCTTACGCGAACACACCCATGAGCGGCATTGCCTACTACGACCCCACCACCACGCATAGCTTGCCCACGCCCGGCCAGATCTACCTGTTTGCGATGCGCCCCGACCGCCAGGTCGGGGTGATCTTCACTGGCAAGCCCTGAAGCGCAGCCTAGAGAAAGCGGTCGAGGATCTTGCGGCTGCCCTTGTCCAGGCTGGCCAGGTTGCGCACCAGGTAATGGATGCCGTGGCTGTCGGAGATCAGCAGCGTGGAGCCGGCGAGGCGGCGGATGTCTTCCTCGCCACGCAGCACCAGCGACGTGAGGCCGCGATCCGTCTCTACCTCCCAGGTGCTGGGGGTAGCGTAGGTCGACACCGAGCGGATGCGGCGGATCTCCGGCATGAATTCACGGCTGGCCAGCTCGGCCTCGATCATCTCGCGCACCGGGGCAGGCAAGGTATCCAGGCGAGGCAGCCAGGCCAGCTCGCGGCCATCGGCACTGACGAGGCCGACGCCGTCGTCGGGCGCGGCGATGGGGAAGGCGCGCACGGGAACGACACCATCATGCACAACGCCATCTGCCGTGGTCATCACCAGGCGGCCAAGGGCATTGCGGGAGAGCTTGAAATCGACTTGCTGCATGTGAGCTCCCATCCTTATTGCACGTTGACCGCATCGGCGGAGGTGAGATCCGCGTCGGCATCGACATTGCGGGCCTGCGCCTGGTAGAGCTTGTAGTAGGCGCCTTCGCGCGCCAGCAATTCATCGTGGTTGCCAACTTCCACGATCTGTCCGCGATCCATTACCACCAGTCGGTCCGCCTTGCGCAGCGTGGACAGGCGGTGGGCGATGGCGATGGTGGTGCGGCCTTGCACCAGGTTGTCCAGCGCCTTCTGGATTTCCTTCTCCGTCGTCGTATCCACCGACGAGGTGGCCTCGTCCATGATCAGGATGCGCGGATTGATCAGCAGCGCGCGAGCGATGGAGATACGCTGGCGTTCGCCGCCGGACAGCGCCTGCCCGCGCTCGCCCACGAGAGAGTCATAGCCGTGCGGCAGGCGCAGGATGAACTCGTGCGCATGAGCGGCGCGCGCCGCGGCGATGATCTCTTCGCGCGAAGCACCCGGCTTGCCGTAGGCAATGTTCTCGGCAATCGTGCCAAAGAACAGGAACGGCTCCTGCAGCACCAGCCCGATATGGCTGCGGAACTCCGAGACCGGCAGCGAGCGGATATCGACGCCGTCCAGCCGGATCGCGCCCTCGGAGACATCGTAGAAGCGGCAGATCAGGTTGACCAGCGTGCTCTTGCCCGACCCGCTGTGTCCCACCAGGCCAATCATCTCGCCCGGTGCGATCGACAGGTTGAGCCCGCGGATTACGGCACGGTTGCCGTAGCGGAAGCCCAGCTCGCGCAGCTCGATGGCGCCCTCCACACGCTCCAGGTGCACCGGCCGCGTGGGTTCCGGCACGCTGGAGACGTGATCGAGGATATCGAAGATGCGCTTGGCGCCGGCGGCGGCCTTCTGCGTGACCGAGACGATGCGGCTCATCGAATCCAGGCGTGTGTAGAAGCGGCTGATATAGGTGAGGAAGGCCACCAGCACGCCGACCGTGATCGCGTTGTGCGAGACCTGCCAGATGCCGAAGATCCACACCACCAGCAAGCCGATCTCGGTCAGCAGCGTGACGGTCGGGGTGAACAGCGACCACACCGCGTTGACCCGGTCATTGATGGCCAGGTTGTGCCGGTTGGCTTCGCGGAAGCGCTCCACTTCGCGCTTTTCCTGCGCAAAGGCCTTGACCACGCGGATGCCCGGGATGGTATCGGCCAGCACGTTGGTGATCTCCGACCAGATCCGGTCGATCTTCTCGAAGCCGTGGCGCAGCCGGTCGCGCACCAGGTGGATCATCCACGCGATGAACGGCAGCGGCACCAGGGTCACCAGCGCCAGCCACGGGTTGATCGAAATCAGGATGGCCGCCGTCATGACGATCATCAGCACGTCGGTGGCGAAATCCAGCAGATGTAGCGACAGAAATACGCAGATGCGATCACTTTCCGAGCCGATGCGGGCCATCAGGTCGCCCGTGCGCTTGCCGCCGAAGTACTCCAGCGACAGACGCAGCAGGTGCTCGTAGGTGGTGGTGCGCAGGTCCGCGCCGATGCGCTCGGACACCCGCGCCAGCAGATAGGTGCGAGCCCAGCCAAGGCTCCATGCAACCAGCGCCGCACCCAGCAGGCCGGCCAGGTACAGCTTGACCCGGTCGTAGTCGATGGGCAGCCCGTTTTGGTAGGGAATCAGCACGTTGTCCATCAACGGCATGGTCAGGTACGGCGGCACCAGCGTCGCGGCGGTGGACAGCAGCGTCAGCAGGAAGCCGGCCAGCAACTGGAAGCGGTACGGCCGGGCAAACCGCCACAGGCGCAATAGGGCCCAGGTCGACGGCGGCATTTCCAGGTCACGGCTGCATTGCGGGCATTGGTCGTCGTCCGGGGGCAGCGGAGCCTTGCAGGTCGGGCAGACCGCTTCGGCATCCAGATCCAGCCGCCCTGCCCGGCCTGAGGCCGACAGGTCGCGCTGCGCGTGGAACTGGTCGATCAGGCGCAACGCAGCCGGGTTGTGGCCCAGCGTGTAGCGCCAACTGGCCAGCAATCGCCCATTGTCTTGCAACTCCAGCGTGCCAACCCCCGCATGATCGGCGTGATGCAGCGATAATCCGGGCTGGATCGCCCATTCCTGCCAGTCTTTTTGCCCCGGCATGCGCGCCAGCAAGCGACGATCCGTCACAAGTACCCAGCCTTGGGTAAAATGCAGCTTTGCGTCAAGGTCGACTTCGAGCCAGGCAAGCACGGCTTCGCCAGCTTGCAGGCGGATGCCGAGTTCGTTACGCCACGGCTCGTTGTGGGCGTCGCTGTCAATCACGGGCAAGGAAGGTTGGGTCATCGTTGGTACGGCATGCTGCGTCCTTGGGCTATGGACATAACTTGAAACAATTTAGCGCGGGCGCGCCCTGGCGGCCCGCCGATTTGCCCGCAGTATACATAAGGCCAAACACACGGGCGCCCCTGATGCACTGCACAATCGCTTTTTAATCAAGAAAGTCAACCGGCTGACCGTTGTAACGTTACTGAAAGGTTAGGCTTCTATTTCTCGGGCACTCGCCCACTGCCTCAAGCTAAATCAATGAAAAAGAAGGACATTGAGATTTTCGATGTCATGTCGCTGCGCGGCCCGAATATGTGGACATATCGGCCTGTGCTGGAGGCGTGGGTCGATATCGGGGAACTGGAGGATTTTCCCTCCAACAAGATTCCGGGGTTCTACGAGCGCCTGTCGGCATGGCTGCCCTCGCTGGTCGAGCATCGCTGCAGTATCGGCGAGCGCGGCGGCTTCCTGCAGCGGCTCAAGGACGGCACGTGGCCTGGCCACATCCTGGAACACGTCACGCTTGAGCTGCAGAACCTCGCCGGCATGCCCGGCGGCTTCGGCAAGGCGCGCGAGACCCCGATCCGGGGTGTCTACAAGGTGATCGTGCGGGCCTGGCACGAGGATGTCACCCGTGCCGCCCTGTTCGCCGCCCGCGACCTGGTGATGGCCGCCATCGAGGACCGTCCCTATGACGTTCAGGAGACGGTGGATCACCTGCGACGCCTGGTGGACAAGCACTGCCTGGGTCCGAGCACTGCCTGCATCGTCGACGCAGCCGACGACCGCGACATCCCGGCGCTGCGCCTGTCCGAGGGCAACCTGGTGCAACTCGGCTATGGCAGCCGCCAGCGCCGCATCTGGACCGCCGAGACCGACCGCACCGCCGCCATTGCCGAGAGCATCTCGCGTGACAAGGACCTGACCAAGAGCCTGCTGGAATCCTGCGGCGTGCCCGTGCCCGAAGGCCGGCTGGTGGAAAGTGCCGCCGACGCCTGGGACGCCGCCGAGGACATCGGCCTGCCGGTGGTAGTCAAGCCCTATGACGGCAACCACGGCCGCGGCGTGTTCACCAACCTGACCACGCGCGAAGAAGTCGAGACCGCCTACGGCGTCGCCATCGATGAGGGCAGTGGCGTCATCGTCGAGCGCTTTGTGCTGGGCAACGAACACCGCCTGCTGGTGGTGGGCGGCCGCCTGGTGGCCGCCGCCATGGGCGAGACCGCCAGCGTGACCGGCGACGGCAAGTCGACCATCGACGAGCTGATCGAGTCGCAGATCAATTCCGACCCGCGCCGCGGCAGCACCGAAGACCACCCGCTCAACAAGGTACGGCTGGATTCGGCCGCGCGCCTGGAACTCAAGCGCCAGGGCTTTGACGCCACGTCCGTACCGCCCGAGGGCAAGCATGTGCTGATCCAGCGCAACGGCAACGTGGCCTTCGATGTGACCGACCGCGTGCACCCGAGCGTGGCCGCGCATGCCTCGCTGGCCGCCCGCATCGTGGGCCTGGACATCGCCGGCGTCGACCTGGTGGCGCAGGACATTTCGCGGCCGCTCGCCGAGCAGCGCGGCGCCATTGTCGAGGTCAATGCCGGCCCCGGCCTGTTGATGCACCTGAAGCCCTCCAACGGCGAAGCCCGCCCGGTGGGCCGTGCCGTGGTGGATCACCTGTTCCCGGCTGGCGAAGGCGACGATAACGGCCGCATTCCCGTGGTCGGCATCACCGGCACCAACGGCAAGACCGTGGTGGCCAAGCTGGTCGCACGCCTGCTGCAGCTCTCGGGCAAGCACACCGGCCTGGCTTGCAGCGACGGCCTCTACCTGGACCGCCGCCAGGTGCAAGGCGGCGACCGCGCCAACTGGGACGCGGCCCGCCGCATCTTGATGAACCGCGCGGTGGATGCCGCCGTGCTCGAGAACGACAGCGGCGCCATCCTGTCCGAAGGCCTCGCCTACGACCGTTGCCAGGTCGGCGTGGTGACCAATATCGATGTGCCCGACCACCTTGGCCAGTATTACGTCGAGGAAGTCGAGAAGATGTACAACGTGCTGCGCACCCAAGTCGACGTGGTACTGGACGGCGGCGTGGCGGTGCTCAACGCGCGCGACCCGCTGGTCGTGGAGATGGCCGAGCTGTGCGATGGCGACGTGATCTTCTTCGGCATGACGGCTGACCTGCCCGCCATTGCCGCGCATCGCGCGGCGGGCCGCCGTGCGGTCTACGTGCGCGACGGCAAAGTGGTGCTCGCCACCGGCAGCCGCGAGGTGCCGCTGGCCGATGTGGCCGCGATCCCCCTCACCTATGCGGGCCGCGTGGCCTTCCAGGTCGAGAACGTGCTGGCGGCTGTGGCCACCGGCTGGGCGCTGGGCATCTCCAACGACCTGATTCGTGCTGGCGTGGTGACATTCGATGTGGGCCAGGTGGATGTGCCCGGACGCTTCACGCTGTTCGAGCGCAACGGTGCCATCGTGGTGATCGACGACGCCCACAATGCACCCGCGCTGGAAGCGCTGGTGGCATCGCTGGAACGCTTCCCGAGCGAGCGCCGCGTGGTGGTGTACGGCGCCGGCGCGCCGCGCCGCGACGAAGACATGGTCAAGCAAGGCAAGGTGCTGGGCGCCGCGTTCGACCGCGTCTTCCTGTGCGAAGACACTTCGGTCAAGCGCGCGCTGCCGGACGCCGAGGCACGCGCGCTGCTCAAGCAGGGCCTGTATGAAGGACGGCGCGTGACCAAGATCATCGACGAGGGCTCGCGCCGCCAGGCGATCGAGGCCGCGCTCGCGCAAGTAGTGGCCGGCGACCTGCTGGTCCTGCAATGCGATGAGGCGACGACCCTGCCGACGATCGACCTGGTGCACCAGTGGATGGGCCAACCGGGCCGCCGCGCCTGATCCGCAAGGAAACTGATTTCATGGAAGTCTCACGTATCCGGGCCCTGCGCGGCCCTAACCTGTGGTGCCGCCACACCGCCATCGAAGCCATCGTTTCTTGCTCTGACGAGGCCCACACGCTGGCACAGCTGCCCGGTTTTGAAGAGCGCCTGCGCGCGCGCTTTCCCGAGGTAGGCCCGCTGCGGCCCGATGACAACGAAGGCGTGGTGTCGCTGGCGCACGCGCTCGAATGCGCGGCCATGCGCCTGCAAGCAGAGGCCGGCTGCCCGGTCAGCTTCAGCCGCACCGCGCCCACTGTCGAACCCGGCACCTATCAGGTGGTGGTGCAGTACAGCGAGGAAGAAGTCGGCCGGCTGGCGCTGGAACTCGCCGCCACGCTGTGCCGCGCCGCGCGCGATGACATGCCGTTCGACCTGGCCGATGCGCTGCATCGCCTGCGCGAGCTCGACGAAGACGTGCGCCTGGGGCCGAGCACCGGCTCCATCGTCTATGCGGGCGTGGCACGCGGCATTCCTTATCGCCGCCTGACGCAAGGCAGCATGGTCCAGTTTGGCTGGGGCAGCAAGCAACGCCGCATCCAGGCAGCCGAAACCGACATGACCAGCGCGGTCTCGGAATCGATCGCGCAAGACAAAGAACTCACCAAGAAGCTGCTGCACGCCGCCGGCGTGCCGGTGCCGATGGGCCGCTCCGTCTCGGACCCCGACGAAGCCTGGGCCGCCGCGCAGGAAATCGATGCGCCGGTGGTGGTCAAGCCGCGCGACGGCAACCAGGGCAAGGGCGTGGCGGTGCGCATCCGCACCCGCGAGGAAGTCATCGCCGCCTATGAAGTCGCCGCCGAGATCAGCTCCGACGTGATCGTCGAGCGCTATATTCCCGGCCACGATTTCCGCCTGCTGGTGGTGGGCAACCACCTGGTCGCCGCGGCCCGCCGCGATCCGCCGCAGGTCACCGGCGATGGCAAGCACACCGTGCGCCAACTGGTCGAGGAAGTGAATCGCGACCCGCGCCGCGGCGAGGGACACGCCACCTCGCTGACCAAGATCCGCTTTGACGATATCGCGCTGGCCACGCTGGCCAAGCAGCATCTCACCGCGGATGCGGTGCCGCCCAAGGGCACCCGCGTGGTGCTGCGCAATAACGCCAACCTGTCCACCGGCGGCAGCGCGACGGACGTCACCGACGATGTGCACCCGGACATGGCAGCCCGCGCCGTGGCGGCCGCGCGCATGGTTGGCCTGGACATCTGCGGCGTCGACGCGGTCTGCGAGACCGTGCTCAAGCCGTTCGAGGAACAAGCCGGCGGCATCGTCGAAGTCAATGCGGCGCCGGGCCTGCGCATGCACCTGCAGCCCTCCTACGGCAAGGGCCGTGCGGTGGGCGAAGCCATCATCTCCACGATGTTCGGCGACGGCGACGATGGCCGCATCCCCGTGGTGGCGGTCTCCGGCACCAACGGCAAGACCACCACGGTCCGCCTGATTGCCCACCTGCTGGCCGGCAGCGGCCTGCGCATCGGCATGACCGGCACCGACGGTGTCTACGTCAAGGGCGAGCGCATCGACACCGGCGACTGCAGCGGCCCGCGCAGCGCCCGCAATGTGCTGATGCACCCCGACGTGGACGCCGCCGTGTTCGAGACCGCGCGCGGCGGCCTGCTGCGCGAAGGCCTGGCCTTCGACCGCTGCGACGTGGCGGTGGTCACCAATGTGGGCGAAGGCGATCACCTCGGGCTGTCCTTTATCAGCACCGTGGAAGACCTCGCCGTGCTGAAAAGCGTCATCGTGCAAAACGTGGCACCGCACGGCATGGCCGTGCTCAATGCCGCGGACCCCATGGTGGTGCGCATGGCCGACGCCTGCCCGGGCGCCGTGACGTTCTTCGCGGCCGACCTCAACAACCCCGTGATGGCTACGCACTGCGCGCAGGGCAAGCGCGTGGTGTACGTCGAGGATGGCCATATCGTGGCCGCCGAAGGCGAGCACCAGGTGCGCATCGCGCTGTCGAGCATTCCGCTGACGCGCGGCGGCTCGATCGGCTTCCAGGTCGAGAACGCCATGTCCGCCACCGCGGCGGCGTGGGCACTGGGCATCGACTGGGAAGTGATCCGCCGCAGCCTGGCGACCTTCGTCAACGATGCAGCCACCGCCCCTGGCCGCTTCAACGTGTTCGACTACAAGGGCGCGACGCTGATCGCCGACTACGGCCACAACCCGGATGCGATCCAGGCGCTGTGCAACGCCATCGAAGGCATGCCCGCCGAGCGCCGCTCGGTGGTGATCAGCGGCGCCGGCGACCGCCGCGACGTCGATATCCGCCGCCAGACGGAGATCCTTGGCGATGTGTTCGACGAAGTGATCCTGTACCAGGACCAGTGCCAGCGCGGACGCGAGGACGGCGAAGTGCTGGCCTTGCTGCGCGAAGGCCTGGAGGGCGCGAAGCGCGCCAGCACAGTCGAGGAGATCCGTGGGGAGTTCCTTGCTATCGATACGGCGTTGTCGCATTTGCAGTCGGGGGATCTTTGCTTGATTTTGGTGGATCAGGTGGAGGAGGCGCTGGCGCATATTGAGCAGAGGATTGCTCAGGGGTGAGTTGGATAGCCTCGCGGTAAACAAGAAAGCCAGCCTCATCGGCTGGCTTTCTTGCATTCTGATTTTGATTGGCGCTGGTTGGTGTCTTGTACCCAACAGCCGTATGACGTTGATCTGCGGGGGCTTTGGTTTTTTTGTTGGCGGTGATGGCTTTTGGGCCCAACAGCCATACGACATCCCCCTGCGGGGGCTGCCGGTCACTCTTCTTTGCGTCGGCAAAGAAGACTAACGAGAAGAAAGCCGACGGTTACCCATGTGGTTGATTCGTACACGACCCTGCCGGGAGCAGAGCAATCGGGCTTATGTGGGGCTGTGGTTGCGTCGTACGGCCCGGAGTGTTGGCTGGCCTTTGCCATACCGGCTTGGAGGGCATCGAAAATGCATGACCCAATGGTCACGTTGTGGTGCCCCTGATCGCTTTGCTCGGTGCGCGTTCGACCATCTGCCGTTACCGGCACGGACCATCACGACACATCGCCCGTCAATGGTTTCGTGGTGGGGCGGGCGCGGTGGTGAAGGTCTCGGGCTAATCAAGGCGGTGCCACCGCGCCCACGACGGAACCGGTGCGCTTGCAACTTCGTGGCCGGCCACGCCGCGAGCGACAGACGGCTTGAAGCAAGTGATGTCCGCTACCGGGGGGCTCACCACGTATCCCGGAGGCTGGCAGCGTCGTGGCCGGTCAAACCGGTACCGGCAGATGCGTGCAGAACCGCTGGCCCTACGACGAAACCAGCGCCCTGCGCACCCGCGATTGCTCTGCCCCCGGCAGGGTCGGCTTTCTTCTCGTTAGTCTTCTTTGCCGACGCAAAGAAGAGTGACCGGCAGCCCCCGCAGGGGGATGTCGTATGGCCCTTGGGTCCAAAAACCAACGCCGCCCAAATCCCCCCTATCCCCCCTCCCCCCCCTATCCCCCCCACCCCTAATGCCTCCCCGGCAACGACAGCCGCCTCTCCAACAACCGCTGCACATGCGCCAGCGCCGTACTAAGCATCCAATAAATAGCAGCCACGGCAAGATAAAGCGGCAACGGCTGGTAGGTCGCGGCAATCACCTCCTGCGCCGTGCGCAGCAGCTCCGTCACCGTGATCACAGACACCAGCGAGGTGTCCTTGATCAGGCTGATCAGGCTGTTCGACAGGCTCGGCACCGCCAGCCGCAGCGCCTGAGGACCGACCACGTAGCGCAAGGTCTGGCCTTGCGTCAGGCCCAGGCTGTAAGCCGCCAGCCACTGCCCGCGCGGGATGCCGAGGATGGCGCCGCGCATGCTCTCCGAGAGATACGCCCCTACGTTCAGGCTCAGCGTCAACACGCCCGCCGGGGTGGGTTCCAGCGCGATGCCGATGCCCGGCAAGCCGTAATACACCACGAAGATCTGCACCAGCAGCGGCGTGCCGCGCATGATGCTGACATAGGCCCGCGCGACGGCCTTCGGCACGGGCTGGTGGCTGATGCCCATCAACGCCACCATGGTGCCGATCACCAGCCCGAAGATCATCGACAGCAGCGCGAACTTGATGGTCAGCAGCATGCCCTGCAGCAACACGGGCAGCGATGCGGCAACGAGCTGGAGAGCGGACATGGAAAGCCCTGGCGGGAGGCCTGCCCGCGCTTATCTGGCCGGCTTGGTCACGTCACTGCCGAACCACTTCGCCGAGAGCTTACCGAGGCTGCCGTCCTTGCGCATCTCGTCGAGCGCGCGGTCGATGGCCTGCGCAAACTTCGGATTGTCCTTGCGAAAGGGGATCGCCACCTCGGAATTGCCACCTTCCACAATCGCGCCGGGCCGCAGCGGCAGGTTTGACGTCTTGATCAGGTAACCGATCATCAGGCGGTCGTTCAGCGCGGCATCCACGCGCTGCGCGGCCAGGTCGCGCAGGTACTCGGGCGCGCCCGGATAGGTCTTAACGTCGATGCCGGCGACCGACTTGGCCAGTTCGTTGTAGTTGCTGCCCAGGCTCACGCCGAGCTTCTTGCCTTTCAGGTCCTCGAGGGACTTGAACTGCCGGTTGTCATCCTTGCGCTGGATCAGTTGCGCCGCCGAATACACGTAAGGTGTGGAGAATTCCAGCACCTGCTTGCGTTGCGGCGTAACCGCGACCTGGTTGACGATCACATCGAACTTGCCGGCCTGCAGCCCGGCAATGATGCCGCTCCACTCGGTGGTGACAAACTCCGGCTTGACGCCCAGCTTGGCCGCCACGCCCTTCGCCACATCCACGTCGAAGCCTTCCAGCTGGTTGTTGCTGCCGCGGTAGTTGAATGGCGGATAGGTGCCTTCCAGCCCAATCTTTAGCACGCCGGCCTGCTTTACGGTATCGAGCAGGTCGGCGGCCTGCGCGGCGGCGCCGGCCGCCAGCAGCGAAACGGCGAACAGGGCGTTGAGACAGCCGGTACGAAGCGATCGCATATGTTCTCCAGTCAGCACAGCCGACGCGGACGGCGTCCGCAACGGTCCGGCAAGCGCCAACCCGGCGTTGGTCCGCCAAGCGCGCAAGCCGGCTTTTAGCCTAGCGCAATTTCGCGTCGAACAGCAATAACGATTCGCCCTGCCCCGCCCGGCTTACTGGAACGCCTTGTCGTTAGGATGGGCGTAGAGATCCTTCATATCGGCTGACAGCGGATAGTTCAGGTTGATGTTGCGCGGCGGAATCGGCGACTGGAACCACTTCTTGTACAACTGCTCGGCGCGGCCGCTGGTCATCAGGTCGGCGATCACGCCGTCGGCCAGCGCCTTGAACGACGGATCGTCCTTGCGGAACATGCAGGCGTAGTTCTCGGTCTGCAGCGGCGTGCCCACCACGGTCCAGTCATTGGCGCTCTTGGCCTTGGTCAGCTCGCCGTAGAGCAGCGGCTCGTCCATCACGAAGGCCACCGCGCGCCCCGTCTCCAGGATCAGGAAGGACTGCCCGTGGTCCTTGGCGCTGATCAGGCTCATGTTCATGGCCTTCTCGCCATTCATCTTGACCAGCAGGCGCTCATCCGTGGTGCCAGCGGTGGTCACCACGTTGCGGTCCTTGAGATCCGGGAAGTCTTTCACGCCCGAATCCTTCTTGGTCAGCATGCGCAGCCCGTAGACAAACAGGCTGTTGGAAAACGCTACCTGCTTCTGCCGCTCCAGGTTGTTGGTGGTGGTGCCGCACTCGATGTCGATGGTGCCGTTCTGCATCAGCGAAATGCGATTCTGCGACGTGATCGGCACCAGCTTGATCTCGAGCTTGGGGCTTTGCAGTTGCGCCTTCACCTTGTCGACGATCTGCAGCAGGATCTCGTGCGAGTAGCCCATCACATCGCGTCCGTTGGTATAGGAGAACGGGATGGAGGACTCGCGATAGCCCAGCGAGATCACGCCGGTTTCCTTGATCTTGCGCAGCGTATCGCCGTCGGCGGCGTGCGCATTGCTGACAGCGCCTGCGGTGCCAGCCAGCATGGCAACCGCCAGCAGGCAGCGGGAGAATCGGTTGGAGTGGACCTGCGATTTCATATCGTTTTCTCCTTGGGTGGGAATGGCTCGAGGTACTGCCTGGTCGTGAAGCGGTGTTTCTCAGCGGTAATGCAAACGTAAAAACTGCCCCGGAACGCTGCCCATCAAGCCAGCATCGCGGCGAAATCCGTGTCATCGATGGCCGGCTTGCGCCCGGCCAGGCCATCAGCCAGCAAACCCGCGCTGCCCATGGCCAGCGTGAAGCCAAGCGCGCCGTGGCCGATGTTGAGCCACAGGCCGCGCACGCCCGACCGGCCCACCATCGGCAGGCCGGTCGGCGTGGCCGGGCGCAGGCCCGCCCAGGGCTGCAACTGCTCCGGCTCCATGCCCGGCGCCATGTCGCCAAACAGCGCGCGGGTCTCAAAGGCCAGCGTGGCGATGCGGGCACGGTCGATGACGGTATCCGCGCGCACCAGGTCGGCCATGCCCGCCACGCGCAAGGTGTTGCCGATGCGGGCATAGACAATCTTGCGCGCAGCATCGGTGATGCTGATGTGCGGCGCGCGCTCGCCATCGCGAATTGGCACCGTGATGCTGTAGCCCTTGAGCGGCCACAGCGGTGCCCGCACGCCCAGGGGCTTGAGCAACGCCACGCTGCCGATGCCGCCTGCCACCACCACGGCATCCGCCCGCTCGATGCCGGCATCGGTACGCACGCCGGTCACGCGATCGCCTTCGCGCTCGATGCCCAGCACGTCGGTGCCAAAGCGCAGCGACACGCCAGGACGGTCACGCAGCAACTGTGCCAACGCCAGGCAGAAACGATGGCAATCGGCCACTTCCTCGCTCGGCGTGTGAATCGCCCCGGCAATCTCGCCGCGGATGCCGGCCAACGCCGGTTCCAGCGCCACGCACGCGTCGCCGTCCAGCGCCTGCTGCTCGCAGCCCAGGCTGGCCTGGTAATCGAGCAGGCGGCAGGCGGCATCGAAGCCGGCCGCGTCGCGGTGCACAATCAGCTTGCCGCGCCGGGCAAAGCCGAAGTCCACCGGCTGGCTGTCGACAAAGGCCTGCATCAGGTCGCGGGAGTAGAAGGCCAACCGCAGCAGCTTGCGCGTGGTGGCCTCGCTGGCCGAGGCATTGCAAGCGCGTGCAAACGCCGCCAGCCAGCGCCACTGCGCCGGGTCGCCCGATGGCCGGAAGCGCATCGGCGAATCAGGGCGCAGCAGCCACCCGGGTACCTTGGCCAGCACGCCCGGCCCGGCGAGCGGCGCCACATAGCTATAGCTGAGCTGCCCGCCGTTGGCGAAGCTGGTTTCCTCGCCCGGGCCGTCGTGCCGCTCCAGCACGGTCACCTCGTGCCCGTCGCCCGCCAGCCGCCACGCCGCGCTCATCCCGATCACGCCCGCCCCTACGATCACAACCTTCATTACCCGCCTCTTTGATCCGGTCCTTCTCGACCCGACACAGGGTAGACCACGCGGCCCGTCTTGCCCAATGCGAATACGTGCAAGAATATGTCTTTAGGCTATGGGTGCCGCTTTGCTGCAGCGCCCTCCCCTGCCACATGCGATTGCGTCAGATCGAAGTCTTTCGCGCGGTCATGCTGACCGGCACCGTCAGTGAGGCCGCGCGCCTGCTGCACGTCTCCCAGCCGGTGGTCACGCGCGTGCTGCAGCATGCCGAGGCCACGCTCGGCTTCCGTTTGTTCGACCGGGTGAAAGGCAGGCTGCAGGCCACGCCGGAGGCCGGCGCGCTGTATGGCGATGTCGAGCGGCTATATGGCGAGATCGAGCGGGTGCGCCGCGTCTCCGAAAGCCTGCGCCACAAAGGCGCCGGCCGCCTGCGCGTGGCGGCCACGCCCAGCCTGGCCAATCCGCTGCTGGTGCCAGCCGTACGCCGCTTTTGCGCGCGCCATCCCGACACCCAGGTGCAGGTACTGACCCACCACACCGACGAGATCGTGCAAGGGCTGCTGGCTAACCAGATCGACCTGGGCTTCGCCTTCTCGCCACCACGCCACGAAGCCATCACCAGCGAACCGGTAGCTGGTGGCCAGATGCTGCTGGCGGTGCCGCGCGGCGAGCCGCTGGCGGCCCGTGGCCGGCGGGCCGACGTGCCGATGCACAAGCTGGTTGAGCGTCCCTTCATTGCCTACGACGACAACAGCTCGCTTGGGCTGCTGGTGCGCCAGACGCTGGCGCGCAATGCGCTTGAGCCGCGTTCCACGCTGGAAGTCCAGACCTATTCACTGGCGCTGGCACTGGTCGATGCCGGCCTGGGCCTTACCTTGCTCGACCAGTACACCGCGCTGGGCGCAAACCCGCAGCGAGTTTCGCTGCACGAGGTCAAGCCCGCGTTGCCTTTCGAGATCCAGTTGCTGCGCGCCAGCCACCGCGGCAGTTCCAGCCTGGCCGACGCGATGCGCGAACAGTTTGCCGCCGCCGCACGGGAACTGGCTGCTGCGCTGCCGCAGCGACTGGAAGCGCCGGCGGTCAGTTTTGAGCATGCGCCCAGATGAAACGTCCCGCCGCCCTTGCGGAATTTGACAGTACCCTGCGCCGTGCACCATCATCAAAGCGCCTGAACGGTGCTTTCCCAAACCTATGTTCGCCCTGACCCTGCTTCTCCTCATCCTGATCAGCGCCTTCTTCTCGATTTCCGAGATCGCGCTGACCGCATCGCGCCGCACCAAGCTGCAGACGCTGTCCGAGCGTGGCGACCGCCGCGCCACCAAGATCATGCTGCTCAAGGAGGAGCCGGGCAACTTCTTCACCATCGTGCAGATCGGCGTCAACAGCGTGGCCATCCTGGCCGGTATCGTCGGCGAGAAGCATGTCTCCGACCTGTTGCAGACGGCGCTGCTGCCCTACCTGGACGTGGTCACCACCCAGCGCATCGCCAATGTCGGCTCCTTCCTGATCGTCACCCTGCTCTTTATCCAGTTCGCCGACCTGATCCCCAAGCGCATCGCCATGACGTTTCCCGAAGCCTGCGCGCTGGCGGTGATCGGGCCGATGCTCACGCTCATCAAGATCTTCAAGCCACTGGTCTACGTCTTCAACGGTGCCGCCAATGCCACGCTGCATCTGTTCGGCGTGCCCACCAAGCACATCGACCAGATCACCTCGGAGGACATCGCCGCCATGGTCGATGCCGGGGCGGAGGCCGGCGTGCTCCACAAGCACGAGATCCACCTGATCGAGAACGTGTTCGAGCTGGACGCGAAAAGCGTCACCGCGGTGATGACCCCGCGCGACGATGTGGTCTACATCGGCCTGGACGAATCCCCCGACAGCCTGCGGCGCAAGCTGGTCAACTATCCGCACGCGCAATATCCGGTGTGCGGGCACAACCTCGACGACGTGCTGGGCTACATCGATTCGAAGGACATCCTGCAGCTGTTCCTTGCCGACGATTCCACCGGCGTGATCGGCAACATCGGCAATATCGGCAAACACCACGACAAGAACGTGCTGGTGATCCCGGACACGCTGACGCTCACCGAATCGCTCACGCGCTTTCGCGAGATGCACCAGAACTTTGCGGTGGTCATGAACGAATACGGGCTGGTGGTGGGCATCGTCACGCTGGACGATATCGTCGGCGCGCTGATGGGCAACATCATCTACTCCACCGAGGATGAACAGATCGTGCGGCGCGACGAAAGCTCATGGCTGGTCGACGGCGTCACGCCGCTGGTGGACCTGAAGAAGGCGCTGGAGCTCGACGAGCTGCCCGGCGAGGATTACGTCGACACGGCCGCCGGGCTCGTCATCTACACGCTCAAGCGGATCCCGAAGAAGTCGGAAGCGATCGAGGCTGCGGGATTCCGCTTTGAAGTGCTGGACATCGACCATCACAAGATCGATCAGTTGCTGGTTTCGCGGCTGCCGCTGGCGGCGCCGTTCCAGCCGTAAGCGCGCGGCGATACCGCTCGACCGTGCCGGGCAGCTGGAACACCACGATCCACGTGCCAACCACCACCACCGCCGCGGCGGCGACCGCGCCCAGGCGCAGCGGCGCCAGGCGTTCCGGTGCATGCAGGGTGGCATAGGCGGTGCCCAGCAGCACGATCCAGGCAAAGCCGAGCGCGCAGCCCGCCAGCACGTCGGACAGCCAGTGCATGCCAAGGTAGAGCCGCGACAGGCAGATCAGCGTCACCACCACCGCGGTCAGCGCCACCACCGGCATCCGTACCCGCCACGGCTGGCGCAGGCACAGCAGGAAGGCCAGGAAGCCATAGGTCACCATGCTGCTGGTGGCGTGGCCGCTAGGAAACGAGAACGACTCCAGGCCGCCGTAGATGCTGGCCGGCCGGCTGCGCTCAAGGGCAAGCTTGAGCACCATCACGCAGGCGCGCGCGCCAACCAGCGCCCCCACCCAGTAAGCTGCCGCCACCCAGGCACGGCGCCATGCCAGCCAGCCAAAGACCGCCACGCCCACCGCCACGGACACCCGCGCGCCACCCAGCTCAGTCAGCGCCACCATGGCCGTATCCAGCCAGCCCTGCTGCCACGCGCGAAGCTGCGCGAACACCGCCTGGTCCACCTGCACCAGCGGCGCGCCTTCGGCGATGGATTCGCCCAGCCACAGCAACGCGGCTGCGCAAGCCAGCAACAACACACCGCCTGCCGCCAGCAGGAGCAGCTCGACGATATCGCGCTCCAGCATGCCGGCCACGCGCGGCCACGGCTGCGTGTCCCGCGTCCGCAGCGCATCGCGGGCACGCAAGCGCGCGGCATCGAGCCTGCGCACCAGCGGGCGGATCACCAGCAGCAAGCCGCGCACCACACAGAGCAGCAACAACGCGAACAAAGCGAGAAGGCCCACCACGCCCAGCGCGGTTGCCGGCGTGAGCCAGGACGCGCCAGCCGGCTGGACGGCCGCGAGCGCTTGAACGGGAGCAGCCACCATCGGCTCAGCCCCCTGCCGCCATACGCGCGATATTGGCGCGTGCCGGCGCTTCGCAATCGGCAAAGGCTGGCGTGAGGAACAAGTGTGGCCGCTGCGCCATCGCCTGCAGGAACGCGATCCGCCGCTGCATGAATGCCGCGTACAGGGCATCGCCAGACAGGCCAGTGCGATTGGCCAGCAGCGCCTTGTTTTCCTCGAACACAGCGACAGTCCACGCATCGAATTCCGCGTCGGGCGCAGCCAGCCGGGACAGGTCCAGATCCAGCACCGCCTCGGACTCCGGCACCGATGCACGATGCCCGCAGGTATCCATCACGATGCGCGCGGCCAGCGCTGTCACCGCCGCATCGACCCCGCTCACCATGGTCTCGATCAACGCGGCCGACGCCGCTTCGTTGTGCTCGCAGCCCGGCACGTAGACCGCGTCGTGGAACAGCACGGCAAGCGCCTGCGCGGGCGCGAGCGCAATGCCGCGCGCCTGCGCCAGCGCGAACATCTCCAGCACATGGCGGCGATCGTGGTAGTGGCGGTAAGGCGCGTCGTAGCAGGCCAGCACCTGCAACACCGTCGCGCGCGGCAAGAAGTCCAGGCAAGCCAGCGCAGCCGGCCAGTCCGGCGCGAAACGCGCTTGCGTGCCCTGCGGCGTGTCCACGTTTTCACCGAACACATCCAGCGGCCGCACCCACAAGCGGGAGCGGTCCCGCATCGACTCGTACACCACCACCTGCGACAGGTCAGACTCGATCACGCCGAGGCCAACCATGGCATAGGCGCCGCCCTTGTAATGGCGATAGGGCATGCCGTGGAGATAGTCGGAGGACCCATCTGCGCCGGGCAAGGCGTGCGGGGAAGGCGGGCAAGAAGACTGTGTCATGAGCGGCTGTTCAAATCGGAGCAGCGTCATGATAGTGCATTGACCACGCGGGGCCGCTTGCGGGCCCCGCGCGGGCGCGCAGGGTTGACTGCGTGGTTGGCTACGCGTTGGCTACATTACTTGCGATGCGTGCGCTGACGCATCGCGCCAGGTTCAGCCATCTTCGGGTCCTTGAGAGACATCTCCTGCACCTCGCTCTCCTTGCTGTGCCGTTTCTCAAACCGGATGTTCGGGGATGGCCGCTTCGAATTGGAGTGAGCGTTCCGGCTCATGCCTTACCTCCATTCTGGTCGACGTGGCGGTTGCCACTTAACCAATATAGAGGTCTGGCGGCAGGTTGCCATGTCCGGCGCGCTTCGCAGGCGCCACCACCGTCATCGATTACGCCGCTAGCCCCGATCCTGCACCTCGACACCAGTCGGGGTGGGTAGGCGGGCGGGCGCAAGGCCAGGTTGGCGTACCGGCGAAAAGGATCCGGCGAGCCCGAAGGCTCCCTGCCCAGGCCCGCCCAATGAAAGCAGGCAGAGGCATAACGGAAGTAAAAAATCGCCCGATGGCGACTGTCCGCCTTTTCGTTCGGGACGCCAATCCCGATCGCTGTGGTTGCAGCGATGCGCAGAGTATATCGCGTGAGCTGGCAGGCTCGTTGACCTGTGCAACGATGCCTGCTGCCATCGTGCCGACAACGCGCGAAACCGTACCCCCAAAGCAAAAGCCCCACGACTCTGTGAGGAATTGTGGGGCTTTGCGTACTGCTGGCGGAGAGGGTGGGATTCGAACCCACGGTAGGCTCGCACCTACGCCTGATTTCGAGTCAGGTACATTCGACCACTCTGCCACCTCTCCGGTAACTGGGTCGCTTGTCGCGAAGAACAAGATTATAGAGGAAACTACATTTCCACCGCAAGCCCCTCGCGTGAAAATTTACGCCTCGGGCTCCAGGCGCGTCAGGCCGCCCAGATACGGCTGCAATGCGGCCGGCACCGTCAGCGAGCCGTCGGCGTTCTGGTAGTTCTCCAGGATCGCCACCAGCGTGCGGCCAACCGCCAGGCCGGAGCCGTTGAGCGTGTGCAGCAGTTCCGGCTTGCCCTGGCCTGCGCGGAAGCGGGCCTGCATGCGGCGGGCCTGGAAGTCGCCCATGTTCGAGCAGGAGCTGATCTCGCGGTAGGTGCCCTGCGCGGGGATCCACACTTCGAGGTCATAGGTCTTGGTGCTGCCAAAGCCCATGTCGCCGGTGCATAGCACCATGGTGCGGAACGGCAGGTCCAGCTTCTTCAGGATGGCTTCGGCGTGGCCGGTGAGCTGCTCGAGCGCGTCGAACGAATGCTCGGGCTGCACCACCTGGACGAGCTCGACCTTGTCGAACTGATGCTGGCGGATCATGCCGCGCGTGTCGCGGCCGTAGGAGCCGGCTTCCGAGCGGAAGCAAGGCGTGTGGGCAACGAAGCGCAGCGGCAGCTTGTCGCCGGCCACGATGGCGTCGCGCACGATGTTGGTCAGCGGCACTTCGGCCGTGGGGATCAGGTAGAAGTTCTCGGTGCGCTCGCCACCCTCGCTGTTCTCGCCACCAACCTTGCGCGGCACCTTGAACAGGTCTTCCTCGAACTTGGGCAATTGGCCGGTGCCGCGCATCGAGGCGGCATTGACGATGTAAGGCACGTACATCTCGGTGTAACCGTGCTCAAGCGTATGGGTGTCCAGCATCAGCTGCACCAGCGCGCGATGCATGCGTGCGATGCCACCGCGCAGCATGGCGAAGCGCGAGCCCGTGACCTTGCTCGCGGTATCGAAATCCAGCCCGAGGCGCTCGCCCACGTCGACGTGGTCCTTGACCTCGAAGTCAAAGCTGCGCGGCGTGCCGACGCGGCGCACCTCCACATTGCCGGTCTCGTCCCGGCCCACCGGCACGCTTTCGTGCGGCAGGTTGGGGATGGCTTCCATGATCTCGGCGAGCTGGGCCTGGATTTCTTCCAGGCGCGCGGCCGAGGCCTTGAGGGCTTCGCCGATGCCGCCGACTTCAGCCATCACCGCCGAGGCGTCTTCGCCCTTGCCCTTGAGCATGCCGATCTGCTTGGAGAGGCTGTTGCGGCGCGCCTGCAGTTCCTCGGTCTGGGTCTGCAGTTGCTTGCGCTCGGCTTCGAGTGCCTGGAAGGCCGCTACGTCGAGTTGGAATCCGCGCGTGGCAAGGCGTTGCGCCACGGCGTCGATGTCTTTGCGGAACAGCTGGATGTCTAGCATGTTGCGTGTGAGGGCAGGTGCATTGGCCAGCGACATGCTGGCGGATCTGGCATTTTACTGTACTGGCCCGGGCCCACGCCGATCCGCTGGCTGGAGAACAAGCTGGCGGATCGCCCGTTGTTCGCGGGGACGCGCCGCCGGCCAGGGGCGATGCGCGTTATTGCGCTCCGCCGCCCTCGCCGCCGCCTTCGTCCCGGCCCTTGCCTTTGCCCTGCTGCCGCAGCCACTGCGCGTCAAGATCGCGCAGGTGGCGCAGCTTGTCGCCGATCTTGCCTTCCAGCCCGCGCGGCGTGGGCTTGTACCAGCCCGGGCGCTTGAGGTCGTCGGGGAAGTAGTGCTCGCCGGCGGCGTAGGCTTCGGGCTCGTCGTGCGCATAGCGGTAGGCGTGGCCGTAGCCCAGCTCTTTCATCAGCTTTGTCGGCGCGTTGCGCAGGTGCACCGGCACGCCGCGCGACTTGTCCTTGGCCACGAAGGCGCGCGCGGTGTTGTAGGCGTTGTAGCCGGCATTGGACTTGGGGGCCACGGCCAGGTAGATCAGGGCTTGCGCCAGCGCGAGCTCGCCCTCCGGCGAGCCTAGGCGCTCGTAGGTCTCGGCGGCATCCAGCGTGATGCGGGCGGCACGCGGATCGGCCAGGCCGATGTCCTCCCACGCCATGCGCACGATGCGGCGCGCCAGGTAGCGCGGATCGGCACCGCCGTCGATCATGCGGCAGAACCAGTACAACGTGGCATCGGGATCGGAGCCGCGCACGGATTTATGCAGCGCGCTGATCTGATCGTAGAACGCGTCGCCGCCCTTGTCGAAGCGGCGCAGGTTCTCCGACAAGGCGCTGCCGAGCAGCGCGTTGTCGATGACCGGCGCGCCGGCACTGCGCGCGGCGCGCGCCACGATCTCGATATTGTTGAGCAGCTTGCGGCCATCGCCATCGGCCGAGGCCACGATCAGCTGCAGCGCCTCGTCCTCCCACTGCAGGCCGCCCAGCTCTTCGCTGGCGCGCCGCGCCAGCTGCGTCAGCTCGGCGTCGTCCAGGCTCTTGAGCACGTAGACCGCGGCGCGCGACAGCAAGGCGCCGTTGACCTCGAATGACGGGTTCTCGGTGGTGGCGCCGATAAAGGTGAACAGCCCGCTTTCCACGTGCGGCAGGAAGGCATCCTGCTGACTCTTGTTGAAGCGGTGCACCTCGTCCACGAACACCAGCGTGCGCCGTCCGTGGGCACGGTATTGCTCGGCGCGCTCGACCGCCTCGCGGATGTCCTTGACGCCGGACAGCACCGCCGACAGCGCGATGAACTCGGCGTCGAAGGCTGTGGCCATCAGCCTCGCCAGCGTGGTCTTGCCCACGCCGGGCGGGCCCCACAGGATCATGGAGTGCGGCTCGCCGGACGCGAACGCCACCCGCAGCGGCTTGCCAGCGCCAAGCAGGTGTTGCTGGCCGATCACCTCATCGATATTGCGCGGGCGCAGGCGCTCGGCCAGGGGTTGTTGGGAACGATCGGGAGCTTCGGAAAACAGCGTGTCCGCCACGGTATTCAGGCCTTTAAGGTCAGGCGCGCACGGTGCGTGCCCGCTGCGCCTAGGAACCTGACAGTGTAGACCATCGCGCGGGGCCGGCCGCGCAGCCCACCACGGCTAGCGAATCAGCGCGCGGCGCGCTCACTGCGCGTGAAGACATCGAGCACGCCAGCGCGCTCGCTGCCCACGCGCGTGCGCCAGGCCGCCACCGCGCCCGCGCCGGCATCGCGTAGCGCCTGCCGCACCGCCGGGGCGGGATTGTCCTGGATGGTCACGCCGTTGGCCCGCATGCGCGTGGTATTTTCTTCCAGCCGTGTGCCCAGGCGCGCCCACTGCTTTTGCTCGGTCGCCTGCGCGGCTGCGTCTACCGAGGCGCGCAAAGCGGGCGGCAAGGCCGCGTACGCGGCCGCATTGACCGTGGTGAACGACAACGGCATCGCATAGCCGATGGCCGTGAAGTTGGGCAGGTAGTCCCACAGCTTGCGGCCCGCGCCGCCGTCGCCGGAAGACAGCACCGCGTTGACCGAGCCGTCCTTCAGGCGCGGCATCGCGTCGGCAAACGACAGGTTGGTCGGCTGCGCGCCGGCAGCACGCATGACTTCGGTGGACGTCTCGTCATAGGTGCGCACCGAAAGTGCGCGCAGGTCCGTCAGCGTGGCAACCGCGTTGCGCGACCACAAGCCGGTGGGCGGCCAGGGCGTAACGTAGAGCAAGTGTTGCCCCTGTGCCTCGAAGGCGCGCGCGTAGTCGGCGCGGGCCAGTTCGGCCAGGCGCCTGGCCGAATCCACCGAGGTGGCGACGAACGGCAGCGACGACAGCAGGAACAGCGGATCGACCGCACCCAGTGCGCCGCCGAAGGCATCGCCGCCCTCCAGCCGCCCTTCTTTCACCGCCGCCGGCATCTGCGCGGACTTGACGCCCGCGCTGGCGTCAAAGCTGGGCTTGACGTCGATCGCGCCTGCGGTGCGCGCCTTGACCTCGTCGGCGAAGGTAGCCAGCCCTTCACCAGGCATGGCGCTGGCCGGGTATTCGGTGGCCATCCGCCAGGTGGCCGCAGCAGCCGGCTGCGCCCAGGCCAGGTTTGCGCCACAGGCCAGCAAGGCTAGCAGCAGGCCGCGGCGCAGGCATTGGCGGCGCAGCAGTTGGGATGTGCCCTTCGGGGAAGCAAACATGATGAGAGTCCTGGAATCTTGAGGTAATGAAGCCGTGAAGCCGTGAAGCTATGAAGCTGTAAGGCGGTGGCGTCGAACAAGTAAGCAAGTAAGCCGCCAGGGCCCTGGCGGTGCGCTCAGCCGCGCCGGAACGCCACCACGTCGTCCACCTCCACGCGAATGCCGATGTGCTCGCCGAGCGCATGGTCGTGATGCGAAGGCACCAGCGACAACACCTGGCCGCCGCCGGCCAAGCGTAGCGTGTACAGGATCTCGGCACCGCGAAAGGCCTTGTGCAGGATCTTCGCGCGCAGCGGGCCGTCATCGTCGTGCACGATATCGTCGGGGCGGATCAGCACATCGACCTCTGCCGTTGCGGGTGGTACGCCCAACGGCTCGCTGCTATGCAGCGTGCCGAGTTCCAGCACGACCGAGTGCGGGCTGGCAAGCTGCCCCGGCATCAGCACGCCCTGCCCGATGAAGTCCGCGACCACGCGTGTGGCCGGCCGGTGATAGAGGTTGTGCGCGCTGTCCCACTGCTCGATGGCGCCGGCGTGCATCACGCCGATCTCATCTGCCATGGCAAAGGCTTCGTACTGGTCGTGGGTGACCAGAATGGCGGTGGCGCCCTGAGCTTTAAGGATGTCACGCACCTCCAGGCTCAGGCGCTCGCGCAGGTCGATGTCGAGATTGGAGAACGGCTCGTCGAGCAGCAGCAGCTCCGGCTTCGGCGCCAGTGCGCGCGCCAGCGCCACGCGCTGCTGCTGGCCGCCCGAGAGCTCGTGCGGGAACTTGCCGCCGGAACCGGCCAGGCCCACCAGCGTGAGCATTTCCTCGACCCGCGCCGCGCGTTCGCCGCGGCGCACGGCATGCAGCCCGAAGGCGACGTTGTCCGCCACGCTCAGGTGCGGGAACAAGGCGTAATCCTGGAACACCATGCCGATGCGCCGGTGCTCGGGCGCCACGGCAAACCCCGGCGACGACATCACCTGCCCTTGCAGCAGGATGCGGCCTTCGCGCAGCGGCTCGAATCCGGCGATGGCGCGCAGCACCGTGGTCTTGCCGCAGCCGCTGGGGCCGAGCAGGCAGGCGATGCTGCCGCGCGCGAGGGTGAAGGACAGGTCGTTGACAACGCGCTGGCTGCCGAAGCCATGGTGGATGCGATCGACCTCGATCACAACATCGGATCGTGCTGGCATGGATGAATTGGAATGCGGGTGGCCTGGCATGCCGAGCATTATATGGACGCAGGCCCTGTATGTCTGTCACATGCGTATGCGTCGCCCGGCGTATCCGCATTGCTAGAATGCAGGGCTTGCCCCAAGGCCTGCCGACCGCGCCCCGCCGCCGGGCCTCACCCTGTCCCGCACCAATACCGACACCCACGCCGCTGCCGCATGAGCCTGCTTCGCCCTAGCCGTACCCGCCGCCTGCACCCGTTAGCCTTGGTTGCCGCCCTGGCCGCGCTGCTGATCGCGCTGCCGATCGCGCAGGTGGCTGGCAGCCTGCTCGAGCCCAGCGGCGACACCTGGCGGCATCTGGCCGACACAGTCCTGGCCGAGTACGTTGGCAATACGCTGTGGCTGCTGGCCGGCGTCTGCGCCGGCGTGCTGCTGGTGGGCGTGCCCGCCGCGTGGCTTGTCAGCACCTACCGGTTCGCCGGGCGGGCCTGGCTGGAATGGGCGCTGGTGCTGCCGCTGGCGATGCCGGCCTATGTCATCGCCTACGCCTATACCGATGCCCTGCAGTTCGCCGGCCCGGTGCAAAGCTGGCTGCGCGAGCTGACCGGCTGGCGCGCGCGGGAGTACTGGTTCCCGGATATCCGCTCGCTGGGCGGCGCCATCGTGTTGTTCACGCTGGTGCTCTATCCCTACGTCTACCTGACCGCGCGCGCGGCCTTCCTGCAGCAAACCCTGAACACGCTGGAAGCGGCAAGGCTGCTTGGCTATGGCACCTGGGGCAGCGTCTGGCGCGTGATGCTACCGCTGGCGCGCCCCGGCATCGTGGCTGGCACGGCGCTGGCGCTGATGGAGACGCTGGCCGATTTCGGCACGGTGGCCTACTTCGGCATCCCGACGTTTTCCACGGGCATCTACCGCGCGTGGTTCTCGCTGGGCGACAAGAACGCGGCCGCGCAGTTGTCGGCCTGCATGCTGGTATTCGTGATCGGCATCCTGCTGGTCGAGCGCGCCAGCCGGGGCCGTGCCCGCGTGCATGGTGGCCAGCGCCGCGCGCCGGCTTACCGGCTGCATGGCTGGCGCGCCGCGCTGGCGCTGCTGGTATGCGTGGTGCCGGTGCTGCTGGGCTTTGCCATCCCGGCGCTGATGCTGTGCAAGATGGCGCTGGCCGAAGGCGACGCGCAGTTCGGCCCGCGCTTTATCGGCCTGGTGCGCAACAGCTTCCTGCTGGCCAGCGTGACCGCGCTGATCGCGGTGCTGGCCGCGCTGGTGATCGGCTATGCCGGGCGCAGCATGGCCGCGGGCCGGGGCTGGCTGCTGCGCGCGCTGACGCGGGTGTGCGGCATGGGCTATGCCCTGCCCGGCTCGGTGGTGGCGGTCGGCGTGCTGGTGCCGGTGGCGCGGCTGGACGATGCCATGTCGGCATGGCTGCAGCAGCATCTGGGATGGTCGACCGGACTCCTGCTGACCGGCGGCATTGCCGCACTGGTCTATGCCTACCTGGTGCGCTTTCTGGGCGTGGCGCTGCAAACCGTCAACGCCGGCCTGGTCAAGATCACGCCGGGCATGGACGCGGCGGCGCGCAGCCTGGGCCACGGCCCCGGCGCCACGTTGCGGCGCGTGCACCTGCCAATGTTGCGCGGCAGCCTGCTGACCGCAGCGTTGATCGTCTTCGTCGACGTCATGAAAGAGCTGCCCGCCACCTTTGTGATGCGGCCGTTCAACTTCGACACACTGGCCGTGCAGGCCTACAACCTGGCCTCGGACGAGCGCCTGGCCGAAGCCGCCACGGCATCGCTGGTGATCGTGGCGGTGGGCCTGCTGCCGGTGATCCTGCTGTCACGTTCGATACGGCGGGATGCGCGGGAATAGCACACTCGGGTCGCCCGCGGAAACAGGCCGCGAGGTTTCCTAAAGTTCTTCAACTAAAGTTCTTCAACGTATTGCCGATATCTCACTAATCCGAAGCTGTTCCCCGGCTCGCCGCCCCGTTCTCGCGCGTGCCAGGCGGCCTGCCCCCGCCGCTGGCGTGCTTCGCGCCGATCATGACTGTGCCGGTGGCAATCCTTGCCCGGCACTTGTTCGCAGCGTCTTCAGAGAGTGTTATGCAGCTTCGTTACCGCATGCTCGTGTTCAAGCTGAACCGGCTGACCCTGCAAGACCGGATCAGCGCCGTCGAGGAAATCGCCCTGGCGGGCCAACTGGCTGAGCAGCTGGAAAAGCCTGGCATGGTCGAGCGCCTGGTGGCGGACCTGTTCGATCACGAGAATTTCCATGTGAGGCGCATTGCGCTCAACGCGGTAAGGCGCGCGCACGGCTACCGGCAGGCCGATATCTCGCTTGCCCTGCTGCGCAAGCTCGGCGACCCGGAGCCATGGCTGCGCCATGACGCAGCATGGGTGCTCCATGAGGCCGGGCTGGACAGCCCGCACATCCGCGCGGCGCTGCGCCAGCTTGCCGGGCCGGTCATGTTGCCTTACGACTTGAACCGCGCCAAGGCCAATCCTTCGGACGCGCTGCTACACGCCCAGGTACGCGCGCGGCAAGCGCTGGACGTACTGCTGGCGCGCCAGACCGCGGGCAAGGTGGTGGCCAAGCTGCCATACGCGGCTGGCACGCTGGGCCACTCGCACAAAAAGCGGCGCGAGCAGTTGAAGGTGACCTTCGAGAAGCACAGGGAGCGCGGCGCAAAGCTGAAGTTCCGGCGCCTTGAACCTGGCGAAGGCAGCGAGAGCAACGCCGCCAAGGGGCCAGGGCCCAAAGCCAGGCCCGTGCCCAAGCCATAGAAATAGGAAATGGCGGCTCGCGCCGCCATCCCCGTCCCGCCAGCCAGGCCGCGCTGGCGCCTTCTTGCTTTCTTACTTGTAGCCAGCCTTGTCCGCCAGCTTCTGCGCTTGCGGCTGGTGCTTGCCTAGTTCGGCCACGTTGATCTTGTCCGCCTTGAAGCTGCCCAGCGCTTCCAGCGCCGGATTGCTGATCTTCACGCTCTCCACCACCGGCCACTCATTGTTGCCATCGGCAAAATAGCGCTGCGCGTCATCGCTGGCCAGGTACTCCAGGAACGCGCGCGCGGACGCCTTGTTGGGCGCATGCTTGAGCATGCCGCCGCCGGAGATGTTCATGTGCACGCCCTGGCTGGCCTGGTTGGGCCACAGCACGCCGAGCTTCTCCGCCACGGCCTTGTCCTCGGGCTTGGTCGACTTGAGGATGCGCGCGATGTAGTAGGTGTTGGCCACCGCGATATCGCACTCGCCTGCCGCCACGGCCTTGAGCTGGTCGGTATCGCCGCCCTTGGGCGCGCGCGCCAGGTTGGCCACCACGCCGCGCGTCCATTGCTCGGTCTTGGCCTCGCCGTCATGGGCGATCAGGCTGGACATCAGCGACAGGTTGTACACGTGGCCGCTGGAGCGGATGCACAGCTTGCCCTTCCATTTGGGATCGGCGAGATCTTCGTAGGTCTTGATGTCGCCGGGCTTGACCGCGGCCTTGTTGTAGGCAATTACGCGAGCCCGCGCCGAGAAGCCGAACCAGTCGCCGTTCGGGTCGCGGTAGTTGGCGGGAATGCGCGACTCCAGCACGCTCGACTTGAGCGGCGCGAACACGCCCGCCTGCTGGGCCCGCCACAGCCGGCCGATGTCGACGGTGATAAATACATCTGCCGGGCTATTGGCGCCCTCGCTCCTGATGCGCTCCAGCAGCGGGTCTTCCTGGCCCTCGATGCGGTTGATCTTGATGCCGGTCTGCTTGGTGAAGTTGGCGTAGAGCGCTTCGTCGGTCTGGTAGTGGCGTGCGGTGTAGAGGTTCAGCACCTTTTCCTGGGCGGACGCGGCGAGCGGCAGTGCCAGAACAGCGAGCGCGGCGAGCGCTGAGGTGCGCGGCAGCAAGCGGCGGAATACGGTCATGACTCTCCTCTTCGATGATTGTTGTATGCCGTCCAGACGATGCGACGCATGCATCCTGGACAAGACAATCTGGAAACAATAATCATTCCCGTTTCAGCAGTCAAGTTACAACGCTGTCATTTTTCTCGTGGTAAGCCTGGAGAGGTAAAGTGCGGATTGAGACGCTGAAACGCCGACCGGGATAACAGATACCGCCGGGTCTTCGATTGCGCCCGGCGTTATCCGTGCATCACATTCAGGTACTGGCGCGTTCCACCAATGCCTTCATGGCATCGGCAGGCAGCGGCCCATGGCAGGTCCGCTCGCCGCCGGTCTTGCTGACCACCAGCCACACCTTGGCCGGGGCGCCGGCCGGATGCAGCAGCCAGGCTGGCCCATGTCCACTGCCGGTGGGCGGCAGCCCTTCCAGCACGCCGCTGTTGACCGACTGCAGCAGCACGGCGCAATCGTTGGCACTGGCCTGCGTGGCGGAGAGAAAATCCGGATTGGCAAGCACTTCCGGCAGCGCCGTATCGGAGGCGCGCAGGAAGGCATCCACGTCGAACTGCTTGCTAGCGCCGGGGCTGGCGCAGGCGGCCAGCAACGCAGCGGCGGCAATGCCGGCAATGGCACCGCAACGGCGCCAGGCCGGCCGGGTCAGGAATGCGGGGATCATGGCGCGCCTCATTGCTTGAGCACGTCGGCGCCCTTGGGCACCGCAAACCGGAAGGTGTCGGCCGGCAGCACGGGATTCTTCTGCATCGCGCTGAAGGTCAGGAGCGTCGTGTTGCCGAAGGCATCGCGCAACTCCATCGCTTCCAGGTTGCCGCTCTTGAAGCCGATGCCGATGCGCTCGAACTGCGTGTCCTTGGCTCTCGGCGTGAGCTCAAGCCACTCCACGCCGTCGCGCGTGGGGCCGTTCTTCACGACAAAGTTCTTTTCCAAGTCATTGCTGCCGAACAGGATCGCGGCGGGGCTGGACCCCAGGGCGCCATCGAGCTTGCGCTCGGTGACCTGGTTGAGGTCCTTGTCGTAGATGTAGAGCGTCTGGCCGTCGGCCTGCAGCAACTGGTCGTACGGCTTGACGTAGCGCCAGGTGAACTTGCCAGGGCGCGAAAAAGCGAAGGTGCCGCTGGAGGTGCCGGCCACCTTGAGGCTATCGCCCTGCCCCTTGACCTGGCGCTGGGTAAATTCGCCCTTGGCGCTCTTCACGCCCGCCACGAAGGCCTGGAGCTGGTCGGTGCCGGCCGCCATGGCCGCCGTCGCTGTCAGCGACAGCATGGCCGCCGCGGCGCATGCCGACGCGAGAATGCGGATTCGCATGGTGTTGTCCTTGCTGGGTTGGAGGGTGCGCACCGCCGGGGCGGCTGCACTGCCTGTCCGGTTAGAGCGGCGCGCGGGCGCCAGATTCCGCAACGATGTGCTTCGCACGTAACTGCATGTTACGCGCGGCAGCTTATTCTTCCTCGCGGGAGGTGCCTGCCGGGGCCAGGATGTCGCGATTGCCGTTGCCCGACATGGCGGAAACCAGACCAGCCTTTTCCATGTCCTCCAGCAGCCGCGCGGCACGGTTATAGCCGATGCGCAGGTGGCGCTGCACCAGGGAGATCGAGGCGCGGCGGTTCTTCAGCACCACGTCGACAGCCTGGTCGTAGAGCGGATCGGCCTCGCCGCCGCCGCCAATGCCAGCGCCACCGCCCATGCCATCGCTGCCCAGGTCGCCCTCGGCCACGCCGCCTTCGAGGATGCCCTCGATGTAGTTGGTCTCGCCGCCTTCCTTGAGCTTTTCGACCACGCGGTGCACTTCATCGTCGGAGACAAAGGCGCCGTGGACGCGGATCGGCACGCCGGTGCCCGGCGCCAGGTAGAGCATATCGCCCATGCCGAGCAACGCCTCCGCGCCCTGCTGGTCGAGGATGGTGCGCGAATCGATCTTGCTGCTGACCTGGAAGGCGATGCGGGTCGGCACGTTGGCCTTGATCAGGCCAGTGATCACGTCGACCGACGGACGCTGCGTGGCCAGCACCAGGTGGATGCCGGCGGCGCGGGCCTTCTGCGCGATGCGCGCGATCAGCTCTTCCACCTTCTTGCCCACCACCATCATCAGGTCGGCCAGCTCGTCGATCACAATCACGATCATCGGCAGCTTCTCGAGCGGCTCGGGCGCGTCCGGGGTCAGGCTGAACGGGTTGGGAAGCTTCTCCTCGCGCGAGGCGGCTTCATCGATCTTCTTGTTGTAGCCGGCCAGGTTGCGCACGCCCAGCTTGCTCATCAGCTTGTAGCGCCGCTCCATCTCGCCGACCGCCCAGTTCAGGGCGTTGCCGGCCTGGCGCATGTCGGTCACCACCGGGCACAGCAGATGTGGGATGCCTTCGTAGACACTCATCTCCAGCATCTTGGGGTCGATCAGGATCAGCCGCACCTGCTCGGCCTTGGCCTTGTAGAGCAGCGACAGGATCATGGCGTTGATGCCAACCGACTTGCCGGAGCCGGTGGTACCCGCCACCATGCAGTGCGGCATCTTGGCCAGATCCGCCACCATGGGCTTGCCGGCGATGTCCTTGCCCAGCGCCATCGTGAGGTTGGACGCGCTCTCGTTGTAGACCTGCGAGCCGAGGATCTCGGACAGCCGCACCGTCTGGCGCTTGGGGTTGGGCAGTTCCAGCCCCATGTAGATCTTGCCGGGGATGGTTTCCACCACGCGAATGGAAACCAGCGACAGCGAACGCGCCAGGTCACGCGCCAGGTTGACCACCTGGCTGCCCTTGACGCCGGTGGCCGGCTCGATTTCGTAGCGGGTGATGACCGGGCCCGGGTAGGCCGCCACCACCTTGACCTCGACACCGAAATCCTTGAGCTTCTTCTCGATCAGGCGCGAGGTGAATTCCAGCGTTTCGGCGCTGACGGTTTCCTGGTGCGTGGGGATGGGGTCCAGCAGCGCCAGCGGCGGCAGGTCGGAGTCCTGGATATCGGCGAACAGCGGCTGCTGCTTCTCGCGCTCCACGCGTTCGTGCTTGGGCACCGCCTGGGGCCGCACGATCTGCACCGGCGTGGCCTCCTCGATCTTGACCCGCTGCACTTCCACGGTTTCGGTGCGCACGACCTTGGCCGCCTCGCCGATGATGCGATCCTGCTTGCTTTCGCGGCGCGCCTTGAAGCCGAGGAAGAGCGTCTCGACGAAGCCGCCCACGTGCTCGGCCACCGACAGCCACGAGAAATGGAAGAACAGCGACAGGCCGATGGCCAGCGTCAGCAAGAGCAGCAGCGTGGCGCCGGTGAAGCCCAGCGCCATCTGCATCCAGCCACCGAGCAGGTCGCCCAGCACGCCACCCGGGGCGCGTGGCAGCGCGGCGCGCAGCGGATACATGCGGATGGCCTCCAGGCCCATGCTGGCGGTCAGCGACAGGCCAAAGCCGATCCAGCTCACCACCAGGCCCTGCCGTGCCTCGCCGTTGCGCTCGGGCAGCTCGGCGGTCAGCGCACGCCAGCCGCGCCAGCAGCGGCGCACCAGCAACACCGCCCACCAGTAGGCGGAGAAGCCGAAGATAAAGAACAGCACATCGGCCATCCAGGCGCCCACGCGGCCGCCGAGGTTGTGGATGTCGGCCACCTGGTTGGCGTGCGACCAGCCCGGATCCGCCTTGCTGTAGCTGGCCAGGATGCAGACGAAGGCCAGTGTGACCGCCAGCAACAGGAACCAGCGCACTTCGCCCAGCAGCTTGCCGATGCGCGAGGGCAGCGCGGAAGGATCAGTACGTGTTGTGGTAGTAGCTCGGGCCATGCCTGGATCTGGGTTGCCAACTGAAGAGGGTGTGCCGGCCATTTTAACCTTGGCCAGGGCTATCGTTCCCATTGGAATTTGCAACAGTGAGCAAACGCCGGTCCACTTATAATGCTGGTTTCGATTCATGCTAGTGCGCATCAAGGCGCACCAGCCATAGGAAAGCATCATGGCCAAACACGCAAAAGTGCTGATTCTCGGTTCCGGCCCCGCCGGCTATACCGCCGCCGTCTATGCGGCCCGCGCCAACCTGCAACCGGTGCTGATCACCGGCCTGGCCCAGGGTGGCCAGCTGATGACCACCACCGACGTGGAAAACTGGCCCGCCGACGCCAACGGCGTGCAAGGCCCGGAACTGATGCAGCGCTTCCTGGAGCATGCCGAACGCTTCAACACCGAAATCATCTTCGATCACATCCATACCGCCAAGCTGACCGAACGCCCGATCCGCCTGGTGGGCGATGCCGGTGAATACACCTGCGATTCGCTGATCATCGCCACCGGCGCCTCGGCCCAGTACCTTGGCCTGCCGTCGGAAGAGCTGTTCATGGGCCGCGGCGTGTCGGCCTGCGCCACCTGCGACGGTTTCTTCTACAAGAACCAGGAAGTGGCCGTGGTCGGCGGCGGCAACACCGCGGTGGAAGAAGCCCTCTACCTGTCCCAGATCGCCAGCAAGGTGACCGTGCTGCATCGCCGCGACAAGTTCCGCGCCGAGCCGATCCTGGTCGACCGCCTGCTGCAGCGCGAGAAGGAAGGCCGCGTGGAAATCCGCTGGAACTCCGTGCTGGAAGAAGTGACCGGCGACGACTCCGGCGTGACGGGCCTGAAGGTGCGCAACGTGAACACCGGCACGGTCGAAGACCTCAAGCTGGCGGGCGTGTTCGTGGCCATCGGGCACAAGCCGAACACCGAACTGTTCGAAGGCCAGCTCGAGATGCACAACGGCTATATCGTCACCAAGAGCGGCCTGGCAGGCGATGCCACGGCCACCAGCATCCCGGGCGTGTTCGCAGCCGGCGATGTGCAGGACCACATCTATCGCCAGGCGATCACCAGCGCCGGCACGGGCTGCATGGCAGCCCTGGATGCACAGCGCTACGTGGAAGCCCTGCAGTAAAGAGATAAAGACTGAAGGCTCAGGCCGGGCTTGCCCGGCCTTTGTCTTTTTCAAGCCGGTGATGCCGCCGCCCGCACCAGCCGCGCCCCGCCCTGCCACCCTATAATCACGCCGAGCACCCCGGAGACTCGCCATGACGCACGGCGCCAGAAAGCCCACCAAACCTGCCACCCCCGCCGCCAACCCGCCCAAGCGTTTCGGCCTGACCGACCTGTCCGGCTTGCGCGACTCCCTCAAGGCCGACACGGAGCGGCGCGAAGCCGAGCGCCGCGCGGCGGACGAAGCCGCGCAGCGCGCCCGCGAAGAAGCCGACGTATTCCGCAGCAGCGTTGGCAACGTCAACACCCTGCGCGACCGCAACCGCGTCACTCCCGCGCCTCGCCATCCGGCGCCCGTGCCGGTGCAAACCCAGCTGGACGACAAAGCCGTGCTGGCCGCGTCGCTTTCCGACGAGTTCGACGTCGAGAACCTGCTCGATACCGACGAAACCCTGTCGTTCCGCCGCCCCGGCATCGGCATGGACGTGGTCAAGAAGCTGCGCCGCGGCGAATGGGTGCCCCAGGACAAGATCGACCTGCACGGCCTGCGCAGCGAAGAAGCGCGCGAGGCATTGGCCGAGTTCGTGCGGCGCTCGGTCAAGCGTGGCGTGCGTTGCGTGCGCGTGATCCACGGCAAGGGCAACGGCTCGCCGGACAAGACGCCCGTGCTCAAGGGCAAGGTGCGCAGCTGGCTGGTACAGAAGGAAGAAGTGCTGGCCTTCGTGCAGGCACGCGGCGCCGAGGGCGGTGCCGGCGCGCTGATGGTGCTGCTGCGCCAGCCGCACGCCTGAGACGGCGCGCACGATGCATTTGCCGCTCGATCTCCTGATGGGGCGGTTGCCCCTGATCCTGCATGTCATGGAAGTGGTGGGCGTGCTCGCCTTTGCCGTGTCCGGCGTGGTCGATGCGCGCAAGCAGCGCTTCGATGCCGTGGGCACCTTCGTGGTAGCGTTCGCCACCGCCTTCGGCGGCGGCACGGTGCGCGACGTATTGCTGGACCGCCGCCCCTTCTACTGGGTCGACCACGAAGGCTATGTGATCTTGATCTTCGTGATGTCGCTCGGCGCGTCGTTCGTGCTGCGGGTGGTCAGCCGGGTGGCATCCGAGCGCACCATGATCACGGCCGATGCGATCGGCCTGGGGCTGTTTTCGGTCACCGGTACATCGCTCGCGCTGGTGGCGCAGATGACCCCGACCGTGGCGGTCATGATGGGCATCATCTCTTCGGTGTTCGGTGGCGTGGTACGCGACGTGTTGTGCAACGAGGTGCCGATGATCCTGCGTGACCGCTCGCCCTATGCCACCTGTGCCTTCGTCGGCTGCTGTGTCTATGTTGGCCTGACCTGGCTGCAGGCCGAGCAGGAACTGGCCCTGCTGGCGGGCGCCATCACCATCACGGCGGCGCGCCTGCTGTGCGTGCGTTTCGGCTGGAAGTTGCCGAGCTAGGCGACAACAACAGCGGCAATCCAGGCGCCCCCTCCCGTGGGATCGCCAGGATTGCCCGCCGGCGCTTGAACGCTAAAAAAGCCTGAGCGCCCGAATGCTTAAACGGCGGCTTCGTCCTGCTCGCCGGTGCGGATGCGGATCACGCGCTCGATCTCGGTCACGAAGATCTTGCCGTCGCCGATCTTGCCGGTGTGCGCTGCCTTGACGATGGCGTCCAGCACGGTGTCGAGCTGGTTCTCGGCAACCACGACCTCGATCTTGATCTTGGGCAGGAAGTCGACCACGTACTCGGCGCCGCGATACAGCTCGGTATGCCCCTTCTGGCGGCCAAAGCCCTTCACCTCGGTTACCGTCAGGCCGGTCACGCCGACGTCAGCCAGCGCCTCGCGCACTTCGTCCAGCTTGAACGGTTTGATGATGGCGGTAATCTGCTTCATATTGGCCCCTTATATAGTCGTTGGTTAGTGAGAGATTTTAGCCTGCCTGCCAGCCGCGGGATGTGGCCTGCCGCACCGCGCCATTTCCGGTAGACTCAACCGTCGCCGCGCCCGCATCTGCGCGGGCGCGGCGTGATCAGCCATAGCAGCCAAAGCAGCCATGCCGGAACAAGGGCGCCGCCCGAGGGCAGCGCCGATGATGAGCAAATCTAGCGCAATGCAGTCTGAATCTTTCAAGCCCGGCTCCGACCAGCCTGACGCGGCCACCCCGGGGGCGGCTGCGGCACAAGGCCGGCAGGAACACGAGCGGGTGGAGAATTATCGCACGCAGATCGTTTTCGATCTGTCCGAGCTGCCCGAGGCCGAGTGGGACGCCCTGGTGGCGGCCCAGCCCGGGGCCACGCCGTTCCTGCGCCACGCCTTCCTGCACGCCATGCATGCCAGTGGCAGCGCCTGCGACGAGACCGGCTGGAGTCCGCGCTACCTGACGCTATGGGCGCGGCGCGCCGAGGGTGGCGAGCGCCTGGCGGCGGCCATGCCGCTGTACGCGAAGTCGCACTCTTATGGGGAATACGTGTTCGACTGGGCCTGGGCCGACGCCTACGCGCAGCATCGCCTGCCCTACTACCCCAAGCTGCTGTCCGCGGTTCCCTTCACGCCCGTGCAGGGTGCGCGGCTGCTGGCCGAGGACGAAGACGCGCGCCGCTGCCTGCTGCAATGTGCGCTGGCGGTGGCGGAACAAAGCCAGTTGTCCTCCCTGCACGTGCTGTTTCCCGACGAGCACGAGGCCGCGCTGATGGAAGACGCCGGCATGCTGATGCGCCACGGCGTGCAGTTCCACTGGACCAACCCGGGCTATGAGAGCTTCGAAGCGTTCCTGGCCACGCTCTCGCAAAAGAAACGCAAGAACATCCGCGCCGAACGGCGCCGCGTGGCCGACGCCGGCATCACCTTCCGCCAGTTGCGCGGGCCCGAGATCGACGAGGCGCAATGGCGCTTTTTCAACCGCTGCTACCGGCAAACGTACCGCGAGCATCATTCCACGCCCTACCTGAACCTGGATTTCTTCCAGCGCATCGGCGCCGCCATGCCGGAGAACCTGCTGCTGGTGGTCGCCGAGCGTGCCGGCCAGCCGATTGCCGCGTCCCTGGTGGTCTATGACGACGACCCGGCGCGCAGCACCCTGTTCGGGCGCTACTGGGGCGCGCTTGAGCACCACCCCTGCCTGCATTTCGAGACGGCTTACTACCAGCCGCTGGAGTTTTGCATAGCCCAGGGCATCCGCACCTTCGAAGGTGGCGCCCAGGGCGAGCACAAGATGGCGCGAGGCTTTCTGCCCGTGGCGACCCGCTCTGCCCACTGGCTGGCGCACCCGTCCTTTGCCGATGCCGTGGAGCGTTTCCTGGTGCGCGAGCGCCAGGGCATCGACGCCTACCTGGACGAGCTGAACGACCGCACGCCGTTTGCGCGCAGCTAGGGCCGGCTTGCCCGGCGCGCGTTTAGCGCCACATGCGCCGCAGCGTGTTATCGCCCAGCATGTAGTGGTGGAACAGCGCCGCGATGGCGTGCAGCCCGATCACCGTGTAGAAGGCGGTGCCCAGCGTGCCGTGGACGTCCTCGAGGGTCTCTTTCAGGTCCTTGCTTTGCGCCACCAGCGAGGGCAGCTCGATGCCAAGGCCTGGCACCGTCAGCAGGTGGCCGCCGGCGTTGAGGGCCAACAGGCCCAGCACGGGCTGCACGAAAATGAACAGATAGAGCACAAGGTGCATGGCACTGCCGAGCAGCTGCATCCAGCGCGGACCGGGCTCGGGCGCCGGCGCGCCGCGCACCAGGCGCCACAGCAGGCGCGGCACCGCCAGGATGAGCACCAGCGCGCCAGCCCAAGTGTGCACCGACATCGACAATGCCCGGGATGCGCTGCCCTTGGGCAGAAAGCCTTTGAGCTCGATCGCGGCGTACGCGGTGGCAATCAGCAGGAACACTGCCCAGTGGAAGAACACCGCCGGGCCGGAATACCGTGCCATGGTGGACGGCGTCGAAAAGGTAGCGGACATGGGGAATTGGCAGTTTGCATGCCGAGTTGTTCTGTGATTGAAGCTTAACCCACTGGCTTCATGGCGTCTTTGGTTTCCATCAAGCCTGGCGCAACAAAAAACCCCGCCGCAGCGGGGTTTATTCAGCATCGGTTCAGCCACGCGCCGGATTCAGGCATGACTGACCATGGATGCCGGTGCTTACTTGGTGTAGTTCGCCACGCCGTCGGTGATTTCCTTGTGGGCTTCTTCAATGCCGGCCCAGCCTTCCACCTTGACCCACTTGCCTGCCTCGAGTGCCTTGTAGTTCTCAAAGAAGTGCTTGATCTGGTCCAGCAGGTTCTGCGGCACGTCCGACAGGCCCTTCATGAAGGCGGTGGCGGGCGACAGCTTGTCCAGCGGCACGGCGACCAGCTTGGCATCCACGCCGGACTCATCGGTCATCTTGAGCATGCCCAGCGCGCGGCAGCGCACCACTGCGCCGGCCAGGATCGGGAACGGCGAGAGCACCAGCACGTCGACGGGGTCGCCGTCGCCCGACAGGGTCTGGGGAATGAAGCCGTAGTTGGCCGGGTAGCGCATGCCCGTGCCGATGAAACGGTCGACGAAGAGCAGGCCGGTTTCCTTGTCGGCTTCGTACTTCACCGGATCGCTCTGGGCGGAGATTTCGATGATGACGTTGAAATCGTTCGGGATGTCCTTGCCGGGGGAAACGAGGTTGAAGCTCATGCTTGCTCTCCAGATGCCTGTGTTTGAGGATGGCGGGCATTATAGCGTTTCGAAGCTGACCCAGGCCTGACGCGCGCGTGCCTTGCGCGTCTCGCGCCGTGAGTGATAATGGCGGATTGTCCGCAAGCCGCATCGACAGGCGCACTGCCAGCCACAACCTGGCAGTCGCATCCAGCCGGAGCCATCCAATGCACGCCCAGCACTTCGTTGCCAACCGCCTGATCGCGCCGGACTCCGGCTTGCGCATCAAGGTATTCGACCCATCCAGCGGCGAGCCTTTCGCCGAAATCGCCCGCGGCAACGCGGTCGACATCAACGTGGCCGTGCACGCCGCGCGCCAGGCCGCCGACGGCGCCTGGGGCGCGATGGCGCCCGCCGAGCGCTCCCGCCTGCTCAACCGCGTGGCGCTGACGCTGATCGAGCACGAGGCCGAGCTCGCCGCGCTGGAAGCGCGCGATACCGGCAAGCCCCTGCGCCAGGCCACCGCCGACGCGCGCGCCGTGGCGCGCTACTTCGAGTTCTACGCCGGCGCGGTCGACAAGCTGCACGGCCAGACCATCCCCTACCAGCCCGGCTTTACCGTGCTGACCGTGCGCGAGCCGCATGGCGTGACCGGCCACATCATCCCGTGGAACTACCCGCTGCAGATCTTCGGGCGCAGCGTGGGCGCGGCGCTGGCCACGGGCAATGCCTGCGTGGTCAAGCCCGCCGAAGACGCCTGCCTGTCGCTGCTGCGCGTGGCGGAGCTGGCGGCCGAGGCCGGCCTGCCCGAGGGCGCGCTGAACATCGTCACCGGCTACGGCCATGAAGCCGGCGCCGCGCTGGCGCGCCACGCCGGCGTCAACCACATCTCCTTCACCGGCTCGCCGCAGACCGGCAAGCTGATCGCGCAGATGGCGGCCGAAAACCACGTGCCGGTCACGCTGGAGCTCGGCGGCAAGTCGCCCCAGATCGTCTTTGCCGATGCCGACATCGACGCGCTGGTGCCGGTCATCGTCAACGGCATCGTGCAAAACGCGGGCCAGACCTGCTCGGCCGGCAGCCGCGTGCTGGTGGAGCGCCCGCTTTACAACGCCGTGCTCGACCGCCTGGCCACGGTGTTCGAGTCCTTGCGCGTAGGGCCGTCGGAGCTGGACCTGGAATGCGGCCCGCTGATCAACCGCAAGCAGCAGCAGCGCGTCTGGGATTTCGTCTCCGATGCGCAGCACGCCGGCATTGCCGCCATGGCGCAAGGCCAGATCGTGGCGCAAGCGCCGGAGTCCGGCTATTACCAGGTGCCGATGCTGTTCCGCGACGTGCCGCCCACGCACCGGCTGGCGCAGGAGGAAGTGTTTGGCCCGCTGCTGGCCGCCACGCCGTTCGACACCGAGGCAGAAGCCATCGCGCTCGCCAACGGCACGCCCTATGGCCTGGTCGCCGGCATCTGGACCCGCGATGGCGCGCGCCAGCTGCGCCTGGCGCACAAGCTGCGCGCGGGCCAGGTCTTTATCAACAACTACGGTGCCGGCGGCGGGGTAGAGCTACCTTTTGGCGGCAGCGGGCAGTCCGGCTACGGCCGCGAGAAGGGCTTCGAAGCCCTGTACGGATTCACCACACTGAAAACCATCGCCATTCAACATGGGTAATATCAACTTCCTGTCCGTCGCCTTCGCCATTTTCTTCTTCTGGATGGCGTGGCACGTCAGAAACAAACGCGCCACCAACCCCTCGGCCATGCCGCGCCTGCAGGTCTTCAAGCGCAAATGGGGCGACACCGTGGGGGACCGCGTGCACTGGTGCCTCTACGTGGCGCTGCCCTTCCTGCTCGCGCTGATGATGGTCGCCAACGCGCTGCGCGGCCGCGGCCCGTTCTCGCACTAAAGCATTGGCGCAGACATAGCAGACGTTTTTTCCGGCGCCGCATGCGGCAAGCGGCGCCGACCCAGCGGTATCGTGCAACCAGAAAAATAGATCCATGTAGATCTACAGATCCAAGAGGAGACAGCATGACAACAACCGCAGTACATTCCGGCGCCGCCGACCCCGCGTTCGAGGACGCCACCTACCGCAAGGTGACCTTGCGCCTGGTGCCGTTCCTTTTGCTTTGCTACGTGGTGGCATACCTGGACCGCGTCAACGTCGGCTTCGCCAAGCTGCAGATGCTCGGCGACCTGAAGTTCAGCGAGACCATCTATGGCCTCGGCGCGGGCATCTTCTTCATCGGCTACTTCCTGTTCGAAGTGCCCAGCAACGTGATCCTGCATAAGGTCGGCGCGCGCATCTGGATCGCGCGGATCATGATCACCTGGGGCGTGATCTCGGCGGCGATGATGTTCGTCACCACGCCGACCATGTTCTACGTGCTGCGCTTCCTGCTGGGGATCGCCGAGGCCGGCTTCTTCCCCGGCATCATCCTCTACCTGACCTACTGGTACCCGTCGCACCGGCGCGGGCGCACCACCACCTTCTTCATGACCGCAATCGCGCTCTCCGGCGTGATCGGTGGGCCGCTGTCAGGCTGGATGATGCAATCGTTCGACGGCCGCAACGGCTGGTCCGGCTGGCAATGGATGTTCCTGCTCGAAGGCATCCCGTCGGTGCTGGTTGGGCTGGTGGTGCTGGCCTACCTGGACGACCGCATCGTCCACGCCAAGTGGCTGAGCCACGAGGAGAAGGCCCTGCTCCAGCGCAACATCGCCGCCGAGGACATGCACAAGGAAGACGCGCCGATCGGCAAGGTGCTGTCCAGCCCGCGCGTGTGGCTGATGAGCGCGATCTACTTCAGCTTCGTGATGGGCCTGTACGGCGTGAGCTTCTGGCTGCCCACCATCATCAAGCAGACCGGCGTGAAGAGCCCGCTGGACATCGGCCTGCTCACCGCCATCCCCTACGGCTGCGCGGTGGTCGGCATGGTGCTGGTGGCCTACAGCGCCGACCGCACCCGCGAACGCCGCTGGCATATCGCCGTTCCCGCGCTGCTGGGCGCAGTCGGCCTGGTGCTGTCAGTGCAATGGCACAACAATACCGTGCTGGCACTGCTCGGCCTGACGCTGGCCACCATCGGCATCCTGACCACCCTGCCGCTCTTCTGGAGCCTGCCGACGGCCTTCCTGGCTGGCACAGGCGCGGCCGCGGGGATCGCGCTGATCAATTCGCTGGGGAATCTGGCCGGGTTCATCAGCCCGTATGCGGTGGGCTGGTTGAAGGACCTGACGCAGAGCACGGACTCCGGGATGTACCTGCTGGCGGCGTGTCTGGTGGTGGGCGCGGCGTTGACACTGTCGGTGCCGGCGCGGATGGTGAACAAGTAGGAGATCGAGGGCCGGCGCCACAAGGTATGCCCGCCCTCTCCCCCGGCCCCTCTCCCACAAGTGGGAGAGGGGAGCAAACCAGCGGAAGAGTCAGAGCATCGATTCAGTGTAGCCGTGTGACCCGCCCCCAGGCGGGGAACACCCCAGCGCGATGCGAAGCGAGCCGTCAAGGTGTGCCAAGGCCGTATGGGGCGCCTCGGGATTCGGCGAAAAGAGCGGAAAAGAGGGACCCATGTCTGAGTATCGCCTTAAGGCGATGCGAGTTTGGGTCCCGGCCGCTCTTTTCGTCGAAGCCCGAGGGGGTAGTCGCCCCATCCGGCGCGCCTTCTTTGCCTACTTTCTTGGCAAGACAAGAAAGTAGGTCGCCGCCCCGAAGGGGTGGTGAAACAGCAGTTGCAGTTGCAGTTGCAGTTGCAGTTGCAGTTGCAGTTGCAGTTGCAGTCAACCACCCACCACCACCATCAATTCCCCGCATCCTCCCCCAGCATCTGCGCCACCGACCCCGCCATCCCAACCGCCCGCTCACCCAACAAATGCTGCAACGTAGTGAGCAACTCATCCTCGTTATACGGCTTACCCAAATAAACATTCACCCCGATCTCAGCCGCATAACGCCGATGCTTCTCCGCCGTGCGCGAAGTGATCATCACCAACGGCATATGCGCGGTCCGGCTATCCGCCCGCACATTGCGCGTCAGGTCAAAACCATCCATATGCGGCATCTCGATGTCGACCAGCATCGCGTCAGGCATCACCTCCTGCAACTGCCGCAACGCGTCCACACCATCGCGCGCCAGCACCACCTGGTAGCCGGCCCGCGTCAGCAAGCGATGCGTGACCTTGCGCACGGTCAGTGAGTCGTCGACCACCATGACGGTCGGCTGCGTGGCCAGCCCTTGCACCGGAGCCGCGCCGCCTTGCGAGAACTCGGCCACCGCACCCAGCGTCGGCTGCTGCGCTGGCTGGGGCAGATGCGGCAGAGCGGCAAGCTGCGGACGGGCCAGCTCGCCGCGCTCGCGCACGAAGCGCTGCGCCAGCACGACCGGGTTGTAGATCAGCACGATCTCGCCGTCACCAAGCGTGGTCGCGCCGGCAATGCCCTCGAGGCGTGCCAGGTGCGGGCCGATGTGCTTGACCACCACTTCGCGGTTGCCGATCACTTCGTCCACGTGCACGGCGATGCGCTCGACACCGCTGCGCACCACCACCACCGGCGAATACTTCTTGCCTGCGGCTACCGCCGGCGTTTCCTCCAGCAGCGTGCCGAGGTAGTGGAACGGCACGGCGCCGCCGGGCGCGTCGAGGCTGCCCTGGTTGTAGGCTTCAAGCAGGCCTTGCGAGCGCAGTTGCTGAACCTGGTCGATCATGCCGCTGGGGATGGCGAAGGGCCGCCCGCCCAGCGTGACCAGCAGCACTTGCGTAATGGCTGTCGTCAGCGGCAGGTGCACGGTAAAGCGGGTGCCCTGCCCGTATTGCGTGGCCAGCGCGATGCGCCCGCCCAGCGCCACCGTTTCAGCGCGCACCACGTCCATGCCGACACCGCGCCCCGCCAGCTCCGACACCGTATCCGCGGTGCTGAAGCCTGGGGCGAAGATCATCTCGGTGAGGCGGGCATCGCCCGCATCATCGTCCGGCGCCAGCAGCTCGCGCTCGATGGCGCGCGCGCGGATGCGCACGAGGTCCAGGCCGCCGCCATCGTCCACGAAGTGCAGCACCACCTCATTGCCTTCTTGCTGCACTTCCAGTGTGAGCGCACCGGTGGCGGGCTTGCCCGCGGCGCGGCGCACGTCGGCGGACTCGATGCCGTGCACAACGGCATTGCGGATCAGGTGCTCGATCGGGCCGGCCATGCGGTCCAGCACGGAGCGGTCGACCTCTACGGTGCCGCCCTTGATCAGCAGGCGCACTTCCTTGCCGGTCTCGCTGGCGGCCTGGCGCGCCACGCGATACAAACGCTCGGCCAGCGCGTCGAACTGCACCATGCGCGCCTGCATCAGGCTGCGCTGCAGGCCACGCGTGAGGCGGGCTTGCGCGTCGAGGTCGCCGGCGGCGCGATCGAAGCCGCGCTGCAGGTTTTGCTCGACGGTGGCCACGTCGTTGACCGACTCGGCCATCATCCGCGTCAGCTCCTGGAAACGCGTGAAGCGATCGAACTCGAGCGGATCGAACTCGACCGTGTGCTGGGCATCGGCAGTGCGCGAGGCCATCTGCGACTCGGCCTGGATCTCGATCTCGCGCAACTGGCCGCGCAAGCGCGCCACGTTGTCGTTGAGCTCGCCCAGGTAGCTGCGCATCGCGTCGAGCTCGCTCTCCAGCCGCGCGCGCGTCGCGCCGACTTCGCCGGCATCGGTGATCAGCGTATCAAGGGTGCGGGCCTGCACCCGCACCAGCGCGCGCTGGCGTTCGACGGCGTCGGTGGCGGGGGCCAGCGCAGCGCCCATTGCGGGCACCGGCAGGGATGCCCCCACCGGCCGCATAGGCGCACTGGGCAGCCACGGCTGCACCGTGGCGCTCGGCGGCGCGGCGTGGCTGGCAACACCAGCTTGTGGCGCGTCTTGCACAGGCGCAGGTGTGGGTGCGGCGGGTGCGGCCGGAACCGGCGCCTCGTCCGGCGCGCTGTTCTGCCCGGTCATGGTGTTGATCAGCTCGGGATCGTCCACCGGCAGCAGGCGGCCTGCCTGCAGCGCCTCGCTATGCGCGAGGATACGGTCGTACCAGGCGTACAGGCGCACGAACAGGAGCGGCCCCACGCGATCGGCGCGCACGGCGGCATCGAGCAGGGTTTCCATTTCGTGGGCGGCCTGGCCCAGCGCCATGGCGCCGGCCATCCGGGCGCTGCCCTTGAGCGTGTGCAGCGCGCGCAGGATCAGGCCGGCGTGGCTGGCATGCTCGCCATCGCCGCAGGCGGCCTCCCAGCCACGCAGCAGCTTGCCCAGCTCCGGCAAGCTGCCGTGCGCTTCTTCCAGGAAAATCTCGACGAGCGCCGGATCGGGGGCTTCCTCGGCGACCTCGGTGGCTTGCTCGTACGGCGTATCCGTGACACCCGGGGCCGCTTGTGCTTGCACCGCATGCAGGGGCGTGACGGTGGCGTCGTGCAGCATGCCGGCATTGGCCACGCCGGGCAGCTTGCCAAACAGCTGCGCAACCGGCGCGTCCTCGGCCTCGGCCAGCAGCTCCACCGCCGGCAGCGCCAGGCGCGGGCGCACCATGGCGCGCTCGCCAAGCTCCAGCAGGCTGCGGCAGAGCGCGTCATCGGCGGCAGGCCAGATGCCCGCGGCAAACTGGTGCAGCATGCCGCGCACGCGCTCCACCGCCTGCTCCAGCAAGCGGAAGTCACCCGGGTGCATCGCCACCGGGTGCGCGCCGAGCTGCAGCATCAGACGCTCAAGCGCCTCGGCAATGGCGCGTACCGGTTCCAGGCCGACCGTGGAAGCGCTGCCTTGCAAGGTATGCGCGACACGCAGCGCCAGCTCGCTCGGGCAGGGACGGCCCTCGTGGCGCCACTCGGAGAGATCGGTGGCGAACTGGCGGATGAGGTCGTCGGCTTCCTGCAGGTAGACGTTGTAAAGCGGCAGGCTGATGCGCACCGGGCCGATCAGCTTGAAGTGGTCGTTTTCCTCGGCTGGCGTGCTGGCAAAGCGGAAAGGAATGACCTTGGCATCCGCCGCCACCGTGTTGTCCACTTCGGCCTCGGCCGGGTGCTCTGCATCCTGCGCAGGGGGCTGGATACCTGGCACGGGTTCCAGCTCCATCACCGGTTGTGCTTCCAGCACCTGTTCGTCCTCGGGCTGCTCACCCGCGCGCACAGACTGCGCCGCGGCCAGCAGGCCCGTGGCATCGTGCGCGGCATGGGCATCGCCGCGCAGTGCGTTCACCCAACCAGACAGCTCATCGTGGGCACGCAGCAGCAAGTCCAGCAGGACCGGCGCCGGGGCGCGGGCCTCGGCAATCCAAAGGTTCATCACCTGCTCGATTGCCCAGGCTGCTTCGCCATAGCGATGCAGGCCGACCATCCGGCTGGATCCCTTGAGCGTATGAAAGGCGCGGCGCAGGCGGCTGATGGTATCGGCATCCGCCAGCGCGTGGAGGCCGCCGCCGAGATCATTGGCGACCTCGCCCAGCACTTCGACCGCTTCGGTCAGGAAGATGTCCAGCAGTTCGGCGTCGATGGCGGCGGTATCGGCCGCGGCGGGCATGGCTGCCGCTGGCGCGGGCGTGCCGGGCGCGCTGGCCGGCAGCGCCTCGGCCAGCGCCACCACCAGGCGCTCGGCCGCGCCGTGGGAGCCGGCGAGCCAGGCATTGAGCTGCGTGGTGGCTTCGCCGGCCTGGCGGCGCAGGCCAGCTGCGTCGTCGATGGCGGCCTGCTCGTTCATCGCCTGCAGCGCCGCGCGCAGCGCCTTCACTTCGGGCGCGTCAGCGGCCGCCGGATGGCGCATCGCCTCGTTGGCTGCCGCGCGCGCCTTGGCTAGCAGCGTCGCGTGGGAAACCGCGCCGCCCTGCTCGTCTTGCGCGGTAACGTCGACGGCATCGGCATGCGTGTCCGCTGATGCGGCACGGCCAAATGCCAGCGCATCGATAAAGGCATGCACAACACCCAGCTCGCCGGCAATCGCGGCAAGGTGGCCAGCGCGCTCGCTCACCGCGTCGGCAGCGCTGACAGGCTCGCCTGCAGCCTGCGTGGCGCGCGTGCCGGCAAGCCATTCCAGCGCTGGCATCACGCGCTCCAGCGCCGCCGCTACCGCAAGCGCATCGGCCTGCAAGGCTTCTGGCAGCGCGCCGGCCTCGCGCAAGCCAGCCAGCGTGCCGGCGAGTGCCGCGAACGCGCGTTCGGCGTCGCGCAGGTGCGCGCCGGCTTCGGCGCGGGTGGCATCGCGGTCATAGGCATCGAGCCAGGATTCGCCGCTGTCGAGGTGGCCGCGCAGCTGCGCCACTGCCGCCTCGCGCAGGCGTTGGGTGCGCGCCTCGTCCACCATCTGCGCGAGCCAGCGCGGCGCTTGCGCAGCGGGCTCGCCACGCTCATGCGCGCCAAGGTACAAGGTCAGTTCATCGCAACGCCGTGCGAACTCGGCCGCCGCCGCGTGCCCGGTGCTGCCATGCACGCGCCATGGCAGCGCCAGTGCCCGCCCCAGGAACAAGGCAATGGCGCTGGCGCCAAAGGGATCATCGGCACCAGGGCGGACCTGCAGCGCGGCATCCAGGCAGCGCAGCAGCGCCGGCTGGGCCAGCGGCTGCGCGGCTTCGGCCAGCACGGCGAGCGCGTTATGCCATTCACCGTGATCCGGGCCAGCGGCAGCGGCCCGCTCGAGCGCGGTGGCCGCCTGCTGCAGGTTGCGGGTGTCGATCGGGTCGAGCCAGCCGTAGTAGCGCACGCGGAAGTCGGCATGCACGGTGGCATGCGCCGCATCGATGCGGAAGGCTTGCAGGCATTCGCGAATGGCGGAGCGCAGCACCAGCACGGGCGCGCCCTGCGGTTCGTCCGCGGGCGGCGTTCCGCTGGTGGTGACCAGCAGGTACACGGCGTCGTTGAGCAAGGCTTGCGGCACCCGCACCTGGCCTTGCAGGTACTGGCGCAGCAGCAGGTGGGCACGCCCAGCCAGCCGCTTGGCCAGCAGGTCCGACGGCAGCAGGCCGTGGGCCAGCGCGCCGAACACCAGCGCCAGCACATGCCACACGCCGCGGTCTGGATGGTCGGTGGCCCGGCGCAGTTCCTGCTCGCTCGCGCGTACGTCTTCCAGCGCGGACTCCAGCGGCAGATAGGCCTCGTGCAACAGGCTCGGCTCGGCGCATGGCACCGGCAGGCGCAGCGCCTTGAGCAACGCCGCCTCGAAGCGCTGGCGCGCGCGCGTGACCGTGGAGGCCATGCGCATCGGCAGCAAGATGCCGGGCAGCATCTGCAGCTCGTCCACCCACAGGTCGGCGGGGTGCACGCGGTCTTCGCCAAGGCGGCCCAGCACGTCGGCATAGGAACAGAACAGCCGCACCGGATCTTCGTCGTCGCCAACCATCAGGTCGTCGACGTACTCGGCCAGCGCTTGCACGCCGAGGCGGAACGCGGCCAGCGTGCGGGCGTCGGCGGGCACGGCGCCGCCATCGATGCCTTCGAGCAGGCGGCGCAGCGCCTGGCAATACGGATCGACCCCGCGCAGGCCAACGATGTGCACCGCACCGGCGGCCTGGTGCAGGTGCTGGCCGGCCAGGCGCAGCGAAGTGGTGTCGCGCGCGCCCAGCGCCTCGGGCGCCTGCTGCACTTCATCGACGTAATGGCCCAGCTCGGCCGCGGCGTCATCCAGCGCGGCGCGCAGGCTCGGCGCCAGCCAGGCCAGCACGGAAAGATCACGAGCTACCGGGGCGGCAGGCTTCCTGGCAGGGGCGGCCAGCTCGGCGGACAGGTCCGGCGAAGGGATCGGCGCCAGCGGATCCTGCACGGCCGGATCGGTGCCGGCGGCCTCGCGCGAGACAGGGAAATTCAATGACATGACTGCTTCCAATGCGTCCAATGCGGTGGCGCCGGTCCGTGGCCCGCATCCGCGCGGGCTCGCGTTGAACACCAATGCTGACTCGTATGCTGACTCGTCAGGCGATCTTGAATCGCAGCACCGAATTGCGCAGCTCTTCGGTCAGCAAGGTCAGCTGGCGCACCGAGAGTGCCGTCTGGCGCGTGCCGGACGAGGTCTGCTCGGTCACCTGCAGGATCCCTTCGATATTGCGTGCCACCGCGGTAGCCAGCCCCGCCTCATGCGAGGTGGTCTGGGAAATCTGCTCGATCAGCTCGGCGAGCTGGCGCGACACGCGGCCGATCTCCACCAGCGCGGCGCCGGCGTTGTCCGACAGCTTGGCCCCTTCCACCACGCCCTGCGTGCTGCGCTCCATGGCGTGCACCGCGTCCTGGGTGTCGGTCTGGATGGTGCGGATCAGCGCGCCGATCTGCTTGGTTGCCTCGCCGGAGCGCTCTGCCAGCCGCTGCACTTCTTCGGCCACCACCGAGAAGCCGCGCCCGGCTTCACCGGCCGATGCGGCCTGGATGGCGGCGTTCAGCGCCAGCACGTTGGTCTGCTCGGTAATGTCGGAAATCAGCTCGACGATTTCACCGATCTCCTGCGAGGATTCGCCCAGGCGCTTGATGCGCTTGGAGGTGTCCTGGATCTGCTCGCGGATGTCGTTCATGCCGACGATGGCGTTCTGCACCGCGTGCTGGCCCTGCTCGGCCGCGGCCAGCGAGGCGCGCGCCACGTTGGCGGATTCCGCCGCGCCGCGCGAGACCTGCGTGATGCGGTCCGCCATCTCCACCACCGATTCGCCGGTCTGGCGGATCTGGCGCGATTGCTCTTCCGAGGCGGCGACCAGCTCGGTCGAGGTGTCCTGCACCTGCCCCGATGCCTGCGTCACCTCGCCGGCGGTCTGCTGCACCCGGCCGACCAGTTCGCGCAGTTCTTCCACCGTGTAGTTCACCGAGTCGGCGATGGCGCCGGTGATGTCCTCGGTCACGGTGGCTTGTTTGGTCAGGTCGCCGTCGGCGATGTCCTGCAACTCGTTCATCAACTGCAAAATCGCCTTCTGGGTCGCGTCGTTGTTGCGCTTTTCATCCAGGCGGCGGGCTTCAGCCTCGCGCTCGCGGGCCTCGGCTTCGAGGGTACGGGCACGCGAGTCGCGCAGGTACAGCGCGGCCAGGCCGGCCAGGAACAGCAGCGTGAGCAAGGCCGAGACGATGGTGGCGCCCAGCGTCAGCGGGCGCACGCGCGCGCCTTGCGCATAAGCGGCCTGCAGCGCGGACAGCTCGCCGCGCAGTGCCTCGTTGTCGTTGAAGATCTGCTGCTGCGCGCGCTTGGCGGCGATCAGGCCGGGCAGGTTCTGCAGGATGGTCTGGGTGGTCTTCTGCACCGCGTCGAAACGTTGCGACAGTTGCTGCAGGTAGCCGCGGGTTTCAGCATCTCCCGCCGCCGACAGCCGCAGCGCTTCGCTGCCGTTCATCAGGCCATCCAGGGTTTCGCGGAAGGTATTGGTGTCCTTGCCGAGCAGGAACGCGGTTTCCGGGTTGACGCCTTCGCCCGCCAGGAACTCGTTGAGGTTCTTACCCAGGCGCTGCGTCAGCATCACCAGCTGCGCGGAGGCAGCCACCTCGCGCGCGTTGGCGCCGCTTTGCAACTTGATTGCCGCCACCTGCTCCGCGCTTTCCAGCAGTTCGGGGTTGGAGGCGTTGAAGATCTGCAGCGTCTGGCCAATGGTGGTCAGGGTGGGCTGCTGGGCCAGCACGTCACCGGCGCTCTTCTCGGTGCGCTGCCAGGACTCCATCGCTTTTTCCAGCAGCGGCGCGGCGGCTGCGCCGGTCGCGCGCACGTGCTTCGCATCGCTGCCGTCTTGCAGCGCCTGCAAGTCGCCCGCGAGCTCGCTCTTGGACTGGCGCAGCTGCGTGAACGCCTGCGCGTTGCCCAGCAGCGCCACCGGCACGGCCTTGGCCAGCCGCTGCGAGTGCATCAGCATGTCGCCGGCGATCTCGATCTGCGCCGCGCCGTTGTTGGCTTCGCGGTTATCGAAATACACCGATGCCAGCAGCGCCGCCAGCGACACCACCACGCCGGTGGTCAGCGCGCGCTGCTGGCTGGCAAACGGGATGCGGGACAGCCGGCCCGAGAGCGTCTCGGCCGGGGTGCTTCGCGTGCTGGGCGCGGCTGCGGCGTCTGCCGCCAGTTCGGCGGCACCGGCCGCCGGTGCCTGGCGACCCAGGCTGAACATCTTGAAACCCATAGCACCCTCTGTCCGTTATTTTTTGAATTTGATTTGTCGCCGTGCCGTTGCGCCGTTGCACCGCTGCGGCTTCGCATCCTTGCAAGCGGCGCCGCGCGGCGTTCAGGCAGCCTGCCGGCCCACCTGCAGGAAGGCCGGTGACGCCAGCAACCTGCGCACATCGAGCACCTGCCAGTCGCGCCCGTCGCGATCGGCAAAACGCGCCCCCTCCCAGTCTGGCGCTGCATCCTGCCCCGCCGGCGGCGCGTTCGCCGCTTCCACCGGCAACGACAGGTCGCCGGCATGGCGCAGCCCGATCACGCGCGTGGCCAGGATGCCGCAGGCACGCTCCACCTGGCGCGACAGCACCACGATCTTGCTGCCCGGCTGCAGCGCGGTGGCTCCCTCGCCGCAGAACAGGCCGAAATCGATCACGCCCAGCAGGCTGCCGCGTGCGTTCACCAGCCCGGTGTACCAGGACTGCGTGAGCGGCACGCGGCTGGGCTGGCGCATCTCCAGCACCTCGCCCGTCTCCGGCAACGGCAGCAGCCAGTGCCGCTGTCCCACCTGCAGGCCCAGGAAGCTGTCCACCGCCGGCAGGCTGCGCGCCTCGCGCAGCCTGCGGGCCAGCATGGCCTGGTAGTCCTGCAGCCGGGTCTGGCGGGCACGAAGATCCTGGCGCGGCGCGGTCATGGTCGGGTTCCGGTGAGAAGGCAAGGATGGGCTCGGATGCAAGCGGGCAGGAAACCGGCGCGCGGCTCAGTGCGCCAGCGCAGCGATCTTGGTCAGCAGTTCTTCGCCATCGACCGGCTTGACGACGTAGTCTGCCGCGCCCTGGCGCATGCCCCAGATGCGGTCGGTGTCCAGGCCCTTGCTGGTGCACATGATCACGGGGATGTCCTTGAAGCGGTCGTCGCGCTTGATCGCGCGGGTCGCCTGGTAGCCGTTCTGGCCGGGCATCACCACGTCCATCAGGATCAGGTCGAAGGGTTCCTTCTCGAGCCGGGCGAAGGCCTGTTCGCTATTGCCGGCCACCGAGACCTTGAAGCCCTTCTTGCCAAGCAGGTCGGACATGAACAGGGCTTCGGTGGGGGAGTCGTCGACGATAAGGATTTTGCTGATAGTCATGATGATTGGTATTCCTTGGATTGCGCTCAAGCCGGCAAGGGGCTGGCCACGGCAGCGGCACGTGGCACGCAGGCGTCTACCGCCTGCAGCAGCGACTCACGGGTAAAAGGCTTGGCGAGATGGTCTTGCGCGCCGACCAGGCGGCCGCGCGAACGGTCGAACACGCCGTCGCGGGAGGACAGCATGATCACCGGGATGGCATGGAACCGGGGGCTTTTCTTGATGAGGGCGCAGGTCTGGTAACCGTCCAGGCGCGGCATCAGGATGTCGCAGAAGATCAGGTCCGGATGCATGTCGCCGACCTTGGCGAGTGCCTCGAAGCCGTCTTCGGCCAGCAGCACCTGGCAGCCGGCCTGGGACAGGAAGATCTCGGCGGTGCGGCGAATGGTGCTGGAATCGTCAATGACGAGCACCTTGCGGCGCGCAGGCGCAGCAGCGCCGCTAGCGCCAGCGCCAGCTTCGACCGCGCCGCTGACCTCGGCGTTGACCCGAATACCTTCTTGTAGTTGAGCGACCCGCATCTCGTTCCCGCGACCAGCGTGTTTCCCTGACGGAAACGCCGGCATTCACTTGAGAACTTCCGCGCAAGGCAGCCTGGCCGCCCCGACGGACCCCCGAAACAAAACGATTTGATTCCCGAAAACACGCCGGCCGGAAAGCCCCGGTGCCCGGCAAACGGCGGCGCGTGGTACCCGCGCCTGCCGCGGCCCACCCCCCAAAGGGTGGATTTTCAAATTTGAAACAGAGTGTGACAAGTCGCCGTGGGGCCGTCAATCCGGAATCTCGGGCGGCCCCTGGCGATCTGTCGCATCGACGCGACGCGACGCGGCGGGCTGAGGCCCCAAGCGGTGTCGTCACGGTCGCGTCATGGTGACGCATGGCCAGATCAAGCCATCCAGCCTGTGCTGGCTGGCGACGCGGCGGTGTTAGCGTTGCTGTTTAGCAACTCCAGCCAGCCTGGAGCATGTCAGAGCGCCACCATCTCGAAATCTTCCTTGCGCGCGCCGCATTCCGGGCAGGTCCAGTTGATGGGCACGTCTTCCCATTTGGTGCCGGGGGCAATGCCGTCTTCGGGCGCGCCGGTAGCTTCGTCGTAAATCCAGCCGCAGATCAGGCACATCCAGGTCTTGTATTCCATAACGGTCCAGTCACTCTCCATTAAAATTCAGGGCCAGATGGTACCGAATCGGCGCCGCCGGCGCCAGCCGGGCTAGCAGGATTCGGGCCAAATACGCCGTGTTCGCGCACGTTACCGCGTAAATGCCTCGCATTTGAGCCTTTTTGCCGGCATCTTCAAGGTAACTTGCTGCCTGTTAGAACGCGTTTCTCCCGCTTTTGATTTCACGCAAAGCCATGTCTCGTAACCAGCAGCTCTTCGACCGCGCACAGCAAACCATTCCGGGCGGCGTCAATTCGCCCGTGCGCGCCTTCCGCTCGGTGGGCGGCACGCCCCGCTTCATCACGCGCGCCGAAGGCGCTTACATGTGGGACGCCGACGGCCAGCGCTACATCGACTATATCGGCTCCTGGGGCCCGATGATCGTCGGCCATGCCCACCCCGAAGTGGTGCGCGCGGTGCAGGAGACCTCGGCCCACAGCTTCTCGTTCGGCGCGCCGACCGAGGCCGAGATCGAGATGGCCGAGGAAATCTGCAAGCTGGTGCCGTCGATCGAGCAGGTGCGCCTGGTTTCCTCCGGCACCGAGGCCACCATGAGCGCGCTGCGCCTGGCGCGCGGCTTCACCAAGCGCGACCTGATCGTGAAGTTCGAGGGCTGCTACCACGGCCATGCCGACAGCCTGCTGGTCAAGGCGGGTTCCGGCCTGCTGACCTTTGCCGACACCACCAAGAACGCGCCCTCCTCGGCCGGCGTGCCCGCCGACGTGACCAAGCACACCATGGTGCTGGAGTACAACAACGTCGAGCAGCTCGAGCAAGCCTTTATCAAGCACGCCGGTGAGATCGCCGCGGTGATCGTGGAGCCGGTGGCCGGCAACATGAACCTGGTGCGCGCAAGCGATGCGTTCCTGCAAGCCATGCGCTCGCTGTGCACCAAGCATGGCGCCGTGCTGATCTTCGACGAGGTGATGACCGGCTTTCGCGTAGCGCTGGGCGGCGCGCAGGCGCATTACGGCATCACGCCGGACCTGACCTGCCTGGGCAAGGTGATCGGCGGCGGCATGCCGGCGGCGGCCTTTGGCGGGCGGCGCGACATCATGGCCTGCCTGGCGCCGCTGGGCGCCGTGTACCAGGCCGGCACGCTGTCGGGCAACCCGCTAGCGGTGGCGGCCGGGCTGACCACCCTCAAGCTGATCCAGGCACAGGGCTTCCATGACCGCCTTGCCGCGCAAACCCGCAAGCTGGCCGACGGCCTGGCCGCGGCCGCGGCTGATGCCGGCGTGCCGTTCGCGGCGGATGCCATCGGCGGCATGTTCGGCCTGTACTTCCGCGAGGGCGTGCCGGGCAGCTTTGCTGAAGTCACGCAGTGCGATACCGCGCGCTTCAACCGCTTCTTCCACGCCATGCTGGATGCCGGCGTCTACCTGGCGCCGTCCGCCTTTGAGGCGGGCTTCGTCTCGGCGCAGCACGACGACGCGATCCTCGCCACTACCATCGAAGCCGCCCGCAAGGCTTTCGCGGCATGAGGGTCTGAGGGTCTGTGTTGTTGGTCTTTGAACTGCAACTGCAAGTGCTTAACTGCCACTTCAAGGTCAGAAGCTAAAAGGCAACTGCAGTTTCACCTCCCCTGCGGGGAGGCGACCTACTTTTTTGTCTTGCCAAAAAAGTAGGCAAAAAAGGCGCG